>CAZJCH010000082.1:742-8398 GCA_964544005.1 uncultured Papillibacter sp. | reverse complement strand
ACTATATAATTCTTACCGAACCACACGTCTAACGTGTGGTTTTGGTATACAATAATCCGGCAAGCAGATTGCATCACTTGCCGGACACTTTACACTTTGCTCTAACCTAACTATTGACATAGAGCCGTTATACAGATTGTTACGGTGTCGGCGCTGTGTAGGCGGCGGTGTCAGCGTCGCGCATATCGATAATAGGACTGCTGTCGCCCTGGACCATGGGGAGCTGGCCGTCCCATTTCTGGATTTTCTGATATTCGAGGTACGCCTCAGCCTGCGCCAGCTGCTTCTGGATGATCTCGATGGCATATGCTTCGGCTTCCGCCTGGGCCTTCGTCGCGTCAGCCACCGCCTGTGCGTTGACAACAGTCTGCTCGGCCTCGATCTTGATGCGGCTCAAATCCTGCTGGGCTTTCAGCGCTTGCTGCTGAGCCGTCTGCTTGGCCTCGATGGCCGCGTTGAACGATTCGGAGAATTCCAGATTCGTGATGTTGAAAATCTCTATAACCAGGCCGTAAGAACCGATTTTCTCGTCCAGCTTCTCCTTGATGCCGTCGCTGACAAGCTGCCGCTTTGTGATGAGCTCCTCGGCGCTGTACTGGGCGACGACGGCCTTGACAGACTCCTGAATGGCCGGCACGATGATTTTGAGTTCATAATCACGGCCGACGTCGGAGTAAAGCTCCGGTGCTGACAAATCATTGACGTGGTAGTTGACGACGATCGTTGTGCTGATCGTCTGCAGGTCCTTCGAGGCGGCGGCGCTGACAGCCTCGACCTTCTGAGTCTTGACATCCACCTTCGCCACCGAGGTGATAAATGGGGTGATGATATGTAAACCCTTCTCAAGCGGTGCATCCTTGATCGCACCGAAAACCGAGACAACGCCGACTGTACCCGATTCTATCGTGGTAACGCTCGACGTTGCCACGATAATGAGGAACAGGACGATAACGCCCGCGATGATGAGCCCTCTGGTTCTTTTCACACTGTTTTTATTTGCAGTATCCTGCATATGTAGTCACATCCTTATCTTTTCTATTACGCGCGTATTATATCAGACATTGCCGAACAGCGTCAACTTTTCCACTTCAAAGCTCTTTTATACGAAACCGGGCGACCGCTTGGGCCGCCCGGCAGAAGCGTTATTCCATTTTCAGCGGAAAATCAACGGCGATTCCGAAATGCTCCTTTAAAGCTTGTCTGACCTTATCTTCCGTATCGAGGATTGTCTCCTCGACGGCGCCGTCCTTATGTATGCGCAGGATGTTGCCTGTGATGGCGGCGCTGCCGTTTTCATGAGAGATGTTGATCATGCGTGCTCTTTTGAAGCCGGAGTTGTTGTTTTTCGACAGATATTCGTTAGGTCCGAGGAAATCGACGTTTTCGCAGCGCCTGTCCGAGAATTTCAAGAGCTGTTCCCTGCCCTCCCCGGTCAGCTTGTAAATGATGAAGTCGCCGTCGGGCGCTTTGTCAAACACAAAGTCGTTGGGGCCGGAGGTCTGCGGATTCGGGTCGTCGAGCCGGACCGCCGTGCGCGGCGACGGGCCGCCGAAGCCCACGTCAGCAAAATAACGGACGCCGTCGATCGTGATAATACAGGCACGGTGGGTGATGGGCATATAGACGGTCGACATCCAGACGACACGCACCATGACGGGGTAGCAGTCGTAGCCCAGGCTCTGCAAAAGGCTCATGAAAAGCGCGTTGAGCTCAAAGCAGTATCCACCGCGGCGGCGAACGACAATTTTGTCATAAAGCGACACGATATCGAGGTTTACGTTCGTTTCAGCGTCATAAATGCTGAGGTTTTCAAAGGGTACGTTCATCTGATGGGCGAGGATCAGCCGGTTGAGAGTTTCGAGATCGGGTACAGTGACATCCGATAGGCCGAGCCTTTCGAGAAAACGGGCCTTGTCCGGCAGCGGCGCGTACAGTTCTTCGAACATATAGCCTCCTGTTGTTTTTTATTCTATATAATGCACCGGGATCGGTTGAAAGTCAATGTAAGAAGCTGTATAATATGTTGTAATAAAAGAAACCCAAGCGGAGGTTATGCTATGCTGTTCAGCCGTCATATCGCACCGTCCTGCTCCTACTGCCGCTTCGGCAGCAGCATCGGCAACGGAGAAATTGCCTGCTTAAGGCGCGGAATTACATCGGCCGCCGGCTCGTGTAAACGGTTTGTTTATGATCCCCTGAAACGTGTGCCCGAGCCGCCCATGTTTCTTGATAAAAGTAAGCTCGCGGAGAAGCTGGGCGAGGAAGATTTTACGATTTGAGCGCCGGCTATCTTTCAAGCCGCGTAATACGACAACGGATGACGCCGTGTTCGATTTCGAGCACGGCGTATGTTTGTGTCCCGAACGCGATGCTCCCGGGGTTTAATACGTGCATTTCCTCAATCACTTCATAGTATGGCCTATGCGTATGTCCGAAAAGCAGAACATCGGCGCCTCTCAGAAAACCAGCGTTCATAACGGCATCAAGGCCTGTTTTTACACCGTACAGATGGCCATGGGTCATAAATATACGCTTACCCTGGATGACAAACTCATCATAATCCGGCTCGCGCGCGCGGAAATCGCCGTTTCCTCTGACGGCGCGGAGAATAATATCCGGAAAGGCTTTGCGAACCTTGTCGCAGTCCTTTTCATAATCCCCAAGGTGGAGCATCAGCTGCGGGTTTTCATCAAAAACGGCGTTGATGAGCGCTTGTGTGTTTCCGTGGGAATCGGACAAGACGATTATTTTCATAGACATCTCCACAACGGCAGCTTCAGAAGTCACCAGTATTCGCGTTCTGAATATACTGATTTAGAGTACAAAATGACAGTCTGCGGATATACAGTGAAGTGAAAGGATGATCATGTAAATGGCAATGGATTTCAACAAGATGTCCGGCGATATCCTGAACACGCCTGCCGGCGCGAAGCTGGCGGGGAAACAAGAGGAGCTCGGCAAGCTGATCGACTCACCGGAAGGCCGGAAAGTGAAAGACATGCTGAGCGGGGACGAGGCCAATGTCATGGCTGCGATTGAAAACGGAGATATGGCAGTGCTGAAAAATACGCTGTCAAACATCCTGAAGACGGAGGAAGGCTCGCGCCTGGCCGAACAGATTCTTAAAATGATGAATTGAAACCTAAAATATTAAAAACGGAGGTGCAGCATGAGCGAGTTCGAAGATAAACTGAATAAAGTCCTGTCATCTCCTGCAGATATGGAAAAAATCATGGGTATTGCCAAGACCCTGTCCGGCTCCCTCGGCTCGCAGTCTTCTGCGGAAGGGGTTAAGGCGGGCGCGGCTGCTCCCGATCTCTCAGCAATCGCCTCGTCACTGAAAGATATTGACCCGAAGATAATGCGGCTTGTGACGCGTCTTGTGGACGAATATACATCCGGAAAAAACGATAAATCCGAACTTTTAAACGCCATCAAGCCATACCTCAAAGAGGATCGACGCGTCAAAGTCGATAAGGCTGCCGAGATTGCAAAAATCGCCAAGCTGGCAAGGGTCGCGCTCGCCGAATTCACCGGGGGTGACAAGGGTGTATAACAAATATATCGGCAATACCGGCAAGTTTATCCGCGTGGAGGACCATCCCAGAGTAACCGCGCAGAACACGGGACGGCCGGCGGCAAAACCGCCGCCGTCTCTTAATCCGGCGCACGGGCAAGCAGAGCCGCAGCATCCGCCGGCTCCTCAGCCGCAGCAATCGAAAGGTATAAAAAATAAACCCCTTTTCGGCGGGCTCGGCGGCGGCTTAAGCAACCTGTTCGGCGGGTCCGGCGGCGGGTTCGGCGGTCTATCGAACAGCTTCAAGGGAATGTTTGATCATCTGCCGTTCGGTCTGGATTTCGGGGATATCCTGCTGTTCCTTCTGCTCCTGTTCTTCTTCTTAGAGAGCGGTGATGAAGAATTCATCATAATCCTGGCTGTCATCGCTTATAACGTGTTCAAGGATCGGTAACGGGATTTCTTCCGTCCGGCAGATCGAAAACCGACGGGTCCGGTTTTATCTGATTATAATCGGATGTCGACATCGTATATACGAGCGTATTGCCGTCATAAATCTCGGTGCCCGCAAGCAGGCCGTTATCAATCGAAATATAGTATTTTGCCGTATAACCCAGCAGATCGGTAAAAAATTGGACATAAATGCATTTCTCACCATTATAATCCATATATTCGGCTGCCGTGATGCCGCTTTTATCGAGTTCAAGGACATCTTCGTATGACATCATCATCTGATACTCATCCGAGGATTTTTTTTCATCTTCCGGTGAATCCAAGAGGCGTTCATACGGCGTTTTATCATTGTCGTACCAGATATAAAGCATACCTCCGGCGATGACGACGTGCTTGTTCATGCCGGCGCCGCTACTTTTGGTGGCGGTCGCACCGTTGTCGAAAGCGGCGTCGATGTTATATACCGTGCTGTCACCTTCGTAAAGGATCTCAATTCGAACGGAACGGGTATAAAAATCCGGCCTTTTAAGCGTCATCGCGATTACATCCTGGACATTGTCCTTTGTTACGGCGACATACTCCAGCCCGTTATCGGAAGGGCTGCCTGCCGTTTCGGTCGGGCTTTCAGAAGCGCTTGTCTCTGGAAGCGGGATTTCCCTCGTATCTTTTGATAAATAGCTGACAAGTGTACTGGCTCCGATAATGAGCGCGATAAGGATGATGCCGGTTATGGATATCAACCGCACCCGTTTAGAGCTCATCCTTCTCCTCCTGTTCGGTCGCCTGTTTGTCGGCTGCAGACGTATCGGCGTTTGTTTTATTATCCGGTCCGGCATCCGTGCGGTCACCCAAAACGCCGGCTTCTTTCCCGTTTTGCGCTTCGTCTATCCGTTCATCCGTCGCTGTTTTGTTTTTTGTGTCACGTCCGACTCCCCTCAGGACGAAGACGGCAATGACGCCGGCGATAAAGAAGGCGGCCAGCAGGATGATCGCTTTGATCTCGCCGTTTGTGGCGATGACGACGGCGCAAAGTCCGAGGATGCCGCTGATAGCGTAGGCAATGGCAACAGCCTGCTTCTGGCTGAAGCCCATGTCGATGAGCCGGTGATGAAAATGCCCCCTGTCGGGCGACATCGGGTTTTTGCCGCTTAAAATCCTGCGCAGGAACGCGAAAATCGTGTCAAAGAGCGGAAGACCGAGGAACGGAATGACAAACGAGATGACGGCATACAGCTTGAAAAGCCCGATAATCGAAACTGTCGCCAGTACATAACCCAAAAGCAAAGCACCCGTGTCGCCCATGAATATCTTGGCGGGGTTGCGGTTATACGGCAGAAAGCCGATGCAGGAACCTGCCAGAGCCGCCATGATAATGGCCACATTAAGGTCCGCAACGACAATGGCGATGATCATCATTGTAAAGGAGGAGATCGCCGAGACGCCGGCGGCCAAGCCGTCAAGTCCGTCGATGAGATTGACGGAGTTGGTGATGGCGACGATCCACAGCACGGTCACAGGGATCGAGAAGTAACCGAAGACGAGATAATCGGTAGCGCTCCATATGGCCGGGTTGGAGATGATGTTGATGACGACGCCGTGAAAAACAGCGATCAGCGCCGCGAATATCTGAACGATGAATTTGAGCCAGGCGGGCAGCGGGACGATATCGTCGATGACACCGACGATGACGATGACGACGGAGCCCAGCAGGATGCCCTGGACCTCCCTGCTGATCTTGGCAAAGATTACCACGCTGAGCAGGAAGCCCAAAAAGATCGCCAGCCCCCCGAGCCGCGGAATCGGCTGCGTGTGCATCCGTCGGCCGTCCTTCGGAACGTCGATGGCACCGACATGGTTGGCGAAAGACTTGACGATCGGTGTCGCCGCGAAGCTGATGATAAAAGCCGCAGCAACGGCAATGCCAACCTGTATATAAAGATCGTACTGCATACCTGCTCCAATCGGCGTATCGTGTGACACACCTTCCGCCGCTGCGGCCGGCGGCCGGCCTATTCTGTGTAGCTCAAGCTGGGAATGGGCGGGTTTGGAATCCGCCCCTACGGTCGGGATATGGGGACGAAGCCGATTTTTTTGTATACTTTTCTGAGTGTTTTGTTGGCGGCATAAGACGCTTTTTGGGCGCCTTCGGTGTAGATTTTCTCGAGATAGGCCTTGTCGGAGAGGAGGCGCTCGGCTTCCTCGCGGATGGGGCGCAGGAGCTCCACGACGGCTTCACCGACCGCTTGCTTGAAAACGCCGTAGCCTTTGCCGTCGAATTCTTTTTCGGTTTCCTTTATGGTTTTGCCTGTCGCGACGGCATAAATCTGCATGAGGTTCGAGACGCCGGGCTTGGCTTTGACATCATAGCGGACGGCCGTATCACTGTCCGTGACGGCACGCTTGAAAGCGCGCATAATGTCCTCCGGCTTATCCATGAGGCAGATGCAGCCGCCGCTGTCCGTCTCGGACTTTGACATCTTGTTTGTCGGCTCCTGCAGGCTCATAATACGCGCGCCGACCTTTGGGATAAAGGGTTCGGGCAGCTTGAACACATCTCCGTAGATACCGTTGAAGCGGTTTGCGATGTCGCGGGTCAGCTCCACGTGCTGCTTCTGGTCGTCGCCGACAGGCACAAGGTCGGCCTGATAGATGAGAATGTCGGCCGCCATCAGCGACGGGTATGTAAACAGACCCGCGTTGATGTTTTCAGTGTTCTTCTTCGATTTGTCCTTAAACTGTGTCATGCGCGACAGCTCGCCGAACATGGTATAGCACGCCAGCACCCAGGCCAGCTCCGCGTGGGCGGGTACCTGGCTTTGGATGAAGATGACGTTTTTGTCCGGGTCCAGCCCGCAGGCCACGTACTGGGCGATCTGCTCCAGCGTCGTTCGCCGGAGCGCCGCCGGGTCCTGGCGGACGGTGATGGCGTGCATGTCAGCCATCATATAGTAACAATTATACGTCTCGGAGAGTGCGACCCAGTTTTTGATCGCGCCGATGTACGAGCCGAGCGTCAGCGCGCCGCTGGGCTTGATGCCGGAGAGAATGATCTTTTTTTCGTCCATGATGTCAAATCCTTATTGATGGTTTAAAGCCCGTATTCCTGGGCGAGCTTTTTAAAGGCGGGCAAGGCGCGTTCAATGGTGCTTTTAGACACGCAGTAGGCCATTCGGACATAGCCGGGGCAGCCGAAGGAGGTGCCGGGCACGACGAGCAGATTATACTTTTTGGCAGCGCTTGAAAATGCCTTGTCGTCGACAGGCGTCTTCATCCACATGTAGAACGCGCCCTGCGGGAAGACACAGGTAAAGCCGCAGTCAGTAAGGCCTTTGTACAAGAGCTTCCTGTTGATGTCGTACGCGCCGACATCGGTCATCTCGTTAAGGCAACGCGCTACGACGAGCTGCTGCAGGGACGGGGCGTTGACAAAGCCGGAGACACGCGTGGCGATACAGGCCGCGTCAAAGACAAGCTGGAATTCGTCGGCCTCGCTTGGCACGACGATATATCCGATGCGCTCGCCGGGGAGCGACAGAGATTTTGACCAGGAGTAGCAGACGATCGTGTTTTTATAGAATTTCGTGAGGTACGGCACGTCGACGCCGTCATAGGCCAGCTCGCGGTACGGCTCGTCGGATATGATAAAGATGGTGGTTCCGTATTCCTTTTGCTTGGCTTCAAGCACG
>CAZJCH010000082.1:0-732 GCA_964544005.1 uncultured Papillibacter sp. | reverse complement strand
TTGCGGATCGACTCCGCGGAGTAGACGACGCCGGTGGGGTTGTTGGGAGAGTTGATAATGACGGCCTTCGTCTTTGCTGTAATGACGGCGGAGAGCTTTTCGGGGTCGGGCTGGAAATCCTTTGTGTTGGGCTCAACGGCGATCAGAACGCCGTCGTAATTCCGAACATAATTACCATATTCCACAAAATACGGCGCGAACGTCGCCACCTCGTCGCCGGGGTTTAAAAGCGTTTTCAAAGCGACATTCAAGCCGCCGGCCGCGCCGACGGACATGATGATATTATTTAAAGTGAACGCAGTGCCGAACCGCTTGTTCAGGGAATCGGCGACGGCTTCTCGTGTGGATTCAAAGCCCGCGTTGGACATATAGCCGTGGATCGTCATGGAATCCTGACTGTTCAAAATATCAATAACAGCTTTTTTGACAGCCTCGGGCGCCGGAAAGTTCGGGTTGCCGAGACTGAAATCAAAGACATTTTCGCGCCCGTACCGGGCTGCCATTTTATTCCCCTCTTCGAACATCGCCCGGATGGCGCTGTTGTTCTGGGCCAGCTTTATCATTTTTTCGGATATCATCCTGTATACCCCCATCTAAGCGCGCACGCGCGCCGGATTTTGCTTGCTATAAACTGGTATTATAGCATACTGTGGTGATTTTGCATACCCAAAGAGATCTATTTTCGGCGTTACGCGGCACAAGGCGGGCGATTAATAATCGCCCCGACACAAA
>CAZJCH010000081.1:0-8500 GCA_964544005.1 uncultured Papillibacter sp. | reverse complement strand
TTTGCAGAGCTTCTTGATGAGGTTAATTTCATCCTCGGTATCGGTGTAGAACTTGTTGATGCAGACGACAGGCTTAATGCCGGATTTCGTGACGTTTGCAACATGGTGGAACAGATTCTCACAGCCCTTTTCAAGGAGGTCGAGATTCTTCTCGGTGTATTCAACGGGCAGGGGACGACCGGCAACAACGGCTGGGCCGCCGCCGTGCATCTTGAGCGCGCGGATGGTGGCGACAAGAATTGAGACGTTGGGCTTGAGGCCGCTGAGGCGGCATTTGACGTTCCAGAATTTTTCAAAGCCGATGTCGGCGGCGAAGCCGGATTCTGTGACATGGTAGTCGAAGAGCTTGAGTGCAAGGCGGTCGCCGATGATGGAGGATTGGCCGATGGCGATATTCGCAAACGGGCCGGCGTGCACGAAGCAGGGCTGATGCTCAACAGTGTAGCAGAGCGTCGGGTTGATGGTGTTTCTCATAAAGGCGGTCATTGCGCCGTCAACCTCGAGATCCTTGGTGGTAACGGGATTACCCTTCTTGTCATAAGCAAGGATGATCTTGCTGATACGGTCACGGAGGTCCGCAAGGTCACGCGCGACGGCCAGGATCGCCATGAGCTCTGAACCGACTGCGATGCCGAACTTGGAGTTCATCTCAAAACCGTCGTTCTTGGTGGTACCCATACCAATGCGGATATTACGCAGGCACTGTGCGCAGAAGTCCATAACCCAGCCGAACTCAACACGCTCGGGGTCGACGTCGATTCTCTTAAGTCCGCGCTTGGCAAGCTCTTCATCCGTATAGTTGCGCTCATGCTGCATACGGGCGTTTAACGCGACCATGGCGAGGTTGTGCGCGTTCATGATATCGTTGATATCGCCGGTGAGGCCGAGAGAGAACTCGGTCATAGGGATTAAGAGCGCGTTGCCGCCGCCGGCAGCTGTGCCCTTGACGTTCATTGTGGGGCCGCCGGAGGGCTGACGCAGGCATCCGCCAACGCTCTTGCCAAGCTTGCCGAGGCCTTCGATAATGCCGAGAGAGGTAGTGGATTTGCCTTCGCCGAGGGGCGTCGGGGTAATAGCCGTCACTTCGATATACTTGCCGTCGGGCTTATCTTTCAAACGGTTCATGATCTTGATGAAGTCCAGCTTCGGGGTTTTGCCGTAGGGGATGATTTCATCGGGCAGAAGACCCATCTTTTCACGGAAAAAGTCGACGGATGGGAGGTGCTTCTCAGCTTCCTCTGCTATTTGCCAGTCTTTAAATTTGGTCGGGTCAAGCATTAATTACGTCCTCCTTATTATTTGTCTGTATCATTGTCAAAGCCGTTTAACCGGCATTATCCAATCCTGATTGCGGCGCTTATAAATCCTTGATACCTGACTCTCTGACCAGACGCGCGACATCCTCATACTGGTTAAGCGCGTAGAGATGAATGCCGGCGATGCCGCAGACGCGGTATTCGTCGATGAGACTGATGGTGTATTCTATACCGGCTTCCTTGAAAGAAGCCTTCTTGGCCGCGACAGACGCTTCGGCCTCCGTGGGGGCAAACGGGCTGTCGAAGATCCAGTTTTTTGATATGATTTCGCACAGAGTCCTGGGCATGACACACCCGTTGCGGGAAAGCGCCATGTTCATCGTGGCGCCCATATCCAGCACCGGCATGATGCCCACGTCCACGGGCATGGTGACGCCGGCGGCGCGGATGGCGTCCATCCAGTAGCGGAACTGGTCCATGTCCCAGCAGAGCTGAGTCATGATGTAGTCGGCGCCCTCGTCCTGCTTCTGCTTCAGGAAGGATATATCGGCGTCCAGGCTGCGGCACTGGATGTGACCCTCCGGCGAGCCGGCGACGGCGATAGTGAATTTATCGCCGAAGGTGTCCCGGATAAATTTGACAAGCTCCGTGGCGTAGTGCAGGTCGCCGCCGGTGCCGGTCCAGCCAAAGGGCAGGTCCCCCCGGAGCGCCAGTATATGATCGATGCCGTGCTCCAGATATGTCCGGAGCTGTTCTTTGATGCCCTCTCTTGTGTTGCCGATGCAGGTGAAGTGCGTGATGCCTATCGTCTTTTGCTTGACGGCGTCGAGAACCTCCAGGTTCTTGCCGATGTTGCCGCCGCCGGCGCCATAGGTGCAGGAAATGTAGTCGGGCTTCATTTCGCTCAACCGGTCCAGCACACCGCCTTTCCCAATCAGCTTCTCCATACCAACGTCTGTCTTTGGGGGGAAGACCTCAAAAGAGAAAGCCATGCGTTTTGCCATGATATCGGTGACCCTCATTCATTTTCTCCTTTCATAAAAAAGCGTGTTTTCTATATCAGAAGCAAATGGTTCAGGAGATTTCACCCTTTCAGGCTGGAATGATTTTATCATCAGTGCGCCATTAAGTAAATATTACTGCGCCCTAAAAGCAATATAAAATGGCACATTCATATAAAAGTCCAAAAAGGCGATTAAATAATACAAAAAATTAAAACGATACTTCGTTAACAAATTAACAATCGTTACAATATACTTCTGACATACGGTTTATTTTAAGTAGGGGCGACGGCTTTATGCGTTTGCCAAAAAACTTTAAAGTGACGTTACGGTGTAACACGAATCCACTTGTTCGTTGCCGAACAAGTGGATTCGTGGGTTAATCCTACATCCTGAATTCGGGTGGTTCCTTGCTGATGAAGTCTTCCGCCTCGGCTGACGGTTCGTCGACGGGTACCTCGGGTGGTTTTACCGACGCGATCTCCGTTTCGTCCTTGGCCGGGTCGTCGTATTCCTCAATGATGATTTCCACATCGACGTCCTTTTCCTGTGTATCGGTTCCGGCTGTTTTCTGGTCGTCAAGGTTATAGAAATTCTTCAAATCCTCGATCTGCTTTTTCTTGGACGCGATTGTATCCAGCGATGAGGTGACCTCAATGCATGACTGCGCGAGGGCGTCTTCGGGTGCGGATTTGTGCAGCTCGTAATATTTCTTGCCTATTTCCCTGTACAGCTTTCTGAGGGTGCCTTTTTCGAGCGTGATCTCCGCTCCCAGTTTTGTAATTTTCGCGAAAAGCTTCGTTTTTTCCTCGGCTGCTTTATAGAGCTCAACAGACTTGTCAGCGATCGTTTCCATCGTGTCCTTTGCCTTTTGCTTAAATTCTTCAAAATTTGCCATTAACTTTAAGCCTCCTTATTCATTGTCGTTATTGTCAGCCGTATCACATGTTCCGGCATTGTCTTCCGATTTTGTGGTGTCATCATTAGGGAGCTCAGCGGTTTCGGTCAAATTCCCGGGCTCCGGCGATTTATCTTTTCTGTTGGCGTAAAGATTATCCGTCGCTGATTTTTTGCGCAGCTTCAGCCGCGTCAGGATATAGACGGCGGCGCCGAAGGTGAGCACGGCGACAAGCTGGGACACGCGAATGTTTGTCCTAAAAAGGTATAGGCTGTCGTCCCGCAGGCCCTCAATCCAGAACCGACCTAACCCGTACCAGGCGAGGTAGAACAAAAAAATCTGACCGTCGTATTTTCTGTGCCTTTTTGAAAAGATGTGCAGCAAAATAAACCCGACGATATTCCATAACGATTCATAAAGGAAGGCCGGATGCACATAAACCGTGCCGCTTTGAGATGTAAGTCCCATTTTCCAGGGCAGCTCGGTCTCAACGCCGTAGGCTTCGCGGTTGATAAAGTTGCCCCAGCGCCCGACAGCTTGGCCTATGAGAAGGCCCATTGCGCCGACGTCGAAAAAGACGCCGGCCGGTATCTTTTTTTTCCGGCTGTAAAACAAGATCGCAAGCACCGCGGCGATGACGCCGCCGTATATGGCCAGTCCGCCTTCCCAGACTTTGAGGATATTGATCCATTTACCGGGGCCGAAGTAATCGGCTGAATTGAAAAGCACATAATACAGTCTTGCCCCGATAATCCCCGCAGGCACGCAGATAATGAACATGTCGAGGATGTTGTCCTGTGTCAGGCCGAAGTCATCGCGTCTTTTCAATATATAGAGCACGGCAAGAAGGAAACCCAGCGCGATGATGACGGCATACCAGTAGACGGGACGGCCGAAAACCAGAAAATATGTCGGAGGATCCATGATAAATTGATCACCGAAAAGAGGAAATGATATCTTTACACCCTGCAAATGAACCCATCCTTTTCTATATATTCATCCGGCTCTCGTAATATTAACCCTAACTTATGAATCAGATGCCTTTCTCGGCTTGACGACGGACAGAGCCATGCGTTCGGGTTCAAGGTTTTGCCTGATGAATGACATGACATCCTCGCGCGTGATGCCGTTTAAGATATCGGGCGCTTCGAAGGCGTCATATCCCCGGAAGCAACCCTTCGCGTAATTGTAACAGATGCTGTCGAAGGAGTTAAGAGCGCGGATCTGGCGGCCGGTCATGGCCTTTTTCAGCCTGTCGAACAGGGCGGGCTCGGGTCCCTTTTCGGCCAGCAGCTTCGCTTCGTTTTTAAATGCCTCGAAAACCTTGTCCGGCTCGGCGCTTTCACCGCCGGCGATGATATAGGCTGCGCCCGCGGCCGCCTCATACGCTGCGGAAAAGCCGCTGTTGATGAGGCCTCCCCCGTAAAGCTTCAGGTAAAGGGGAGATGAGTGGCCGGCCAGGATCTCCAGGGCGAGGCTGCCTGTCAGCTCCTGCTGCAGATAGTCGCGCCCGTCCTTCGCGGGAGCGGCTTTCGAGCCGATCAAAAATATCGGTATGCCGACCTCCATCGCAGCTTCCGCGCTCTTTTTCTCCGGATCAAGCTTTTCCTCCGGGCCGTAGTCACGCTGCGGGAGCTCTCCGGCCTCCCTGGGCAGGATTTTTCTGGCGATGGCGGCGATCCTATCCGGATCGACGTCGCCGGCGACAACGAGCGCCATGTTTGAAGGGTTGTAAAATACATTGTGGCAGCTATACAGCGTATCGGCTGTGATCCGGGCGATGCTTTCGACCGTTCCCGCGACGGAGTCGCGCAGCGGATTGTGCTTGTAAAGCGCCTTCATCAGTCCGTAATAGACGGTATAATCGGGATCGTCCTCCGTCATTCTGATCTCCTGGCCGATGATGCCCTGTTCCTTTTGAACGCTTTCCGGCGTGAAATAGGGAACGGAAACAAAGCTGAGAAGGATTTCGAGATTTTCTTCAAATTTTTCCGTGCTTTCAAAATGATAGGCTGTGATATCCGACGACGTAAAGGCATTTGGTGATGCCCCGTTGGCCGATAAGTCCGTCAGTGCGTTGCCCTCTTTCGTGTCGAACATTTTATGCTCTAAAAAATGCGCGACACCCATCGGCGTGTCGAGCCACTGGCCGGCGAGCCTGAAGCGCCTGTCCGCGCCGCCGTAATTCGTCGCGAAGAAGGCAAAGCGCTTGTTGTAGCCGCGCTTCGGGATCACAAAAACGGAGAGGCCGTTTTCCAGCTTTTCGCTGTAGACCTGCTCTCTGATGAGATCGTAACCCTTACTCTTCATGGTGCGCACCTCCGGTTTCTGCCTCGGCAGTGTCTGCCGAGGCGGTGTTTGAAGCACCGGCCAGATAATAAACCGTGTCAAGTTCGATACAGGATGCGATTTCGGCGACCTCCGCGCGTGTCACGCCGTCAGCCAGAGCGGCCAGCTCGTCGGGTGTGATTTTGATGGAAGCGACGGACTGGTCGAAAAAAAGCTCCTCCAGGCCTGCCGGCTTGTCCATTGTCGATTTGATGGCTGTCATGACGGCACGCTGCGCGGATTGAAGCTCCCAATCGCTGATCTCGCCCTTTTTGACGGCGTCCAGCTGCGCCAGGATTTCCCGGCGCGCTTCGTCAAACTTAGAAAACTCAACGCCGGAAGCAACGGCCATGATGCCTTTGTGCTTTTCAATAATGGAGCTGGCATAGTAGCAGAGCGACAGCTTTTCGCGGACGTTTGTAAACAGCTTCGAGGTGACCGAGCCGCCAAAGACGGCGTTGAAAACCATCAGGGCGGCGTAATTCGGAGAGAGCATGCTTTTCCCAAGGCGAAAGCCCATCGTGAGTTTACCCTGGCTGACCTCGAGCTTGTCCGTGTAGGACATGGGTTCCTTTTCCCTTGTGTCGAGCCTGACGTTCGTTGAAAGCCGCTCTGCGGAGCCGTTCCTGGGGAGGGTTGACAGCGCGGCACGAATGGCGGCTTCCACACGCTCTGTTTCGTGCGCCCCGCAATAGAATATCTCAAGTTTTGACGATGCGATGAGGCTCCTGTAATGCTTTGTCAGTGCGGCGGCCGTGATGGCTTCGGCGTGCGCTTCATCTCCGAGCTTGTTGGTGCCGAAGGCCTCGTCCTGGCACATCAACTCAAAGAGTCTGTCGATGGAGTAGCTGCGCTTATCGTTGATGCCGGCCCTGATATCGTCGATCAGGTTTTTTCGTTCGCTGTCGACATGGTCGCCCAGCAGCAAACCGCCATGCGTGTTCGGAGACAGCAGCATTTCGCCCAGAAGAGCGGTTGTCTTTTCAAGTATGTTTTCGCCCTTGGGTACAAAATCGTCGTCGATAAAGTCGGCGAGAAATCCGATGCAGTGCATTTCGCCCTTCTTACGCACCATCGGAACGACGCGTGCGCCGTACAGCTCGTCGAGGTAATTGTTGACGCTCTCCATATCGGGATGCGCTGATGTTCCTCTTAAAAGCACGCGCGGCAGGAGCGCGTTTTTGGACGCTGTTTCCCTGCAGAGACTTGTGATCAGGTTGATCGAAACACAGCACGTTTTGAATTTTTCTGTTTTGACGCACGTCAGATGCGCGTCCGGCATGATTTGCTTTCTGATGACTCCCTGCATGTCGGCCTCCCGGCTAATCTCGGATTTTCGTTCTGTTTGTCTTTATTCTGTTATTATACTACATTTCATAAACATTGGAAAATTAATTAATTGTTAATTTTCGATAAGGCCGGCTTTTGTTCTGAATGTAACGGCTTTTTCGTCAGCAGTGACAGCCCTGCCGCCGACAGTGACGGCGACGCTGCCGTCCTTTCCGACGCTGATACGATACGTTTTGCCGTTATCCTCCCAATCGGCCTCGTAGCCGTCCCAGGACGACGGCAGTTGGGGCTCGACAGACAGACTGCCGTCCCGGAGCTTGAGTCCAAGCAGATTCTCCAGCGCGACACGCCTGAACCAGCCTGCAGCACCAGTATACCATGTCCAGCCGCCCCGGCCCACATGGCCGGGAGCGGAGTAGACGTCAGCCGCGATGACGTACGGCTCCGTGCGGTAAGTTTCGTTTAAGCGCCCCTGGGGCAGCAGCGCCTCAAGGAGCTCCCAGCCCGCGTCTATCATGCCGGAAAGAAAGAGCCCCATCGCGAGCCATACGGCGCCGTGCGTGTACTGGCCTCCGTTTTCCCGGAAACCCGGACTGTAGCCCTTGATATAACCGGGCATGCTGCTTCCACCGGAAAATGGCGGATCAAAAAGCCTCACGACGCGCTCGTCTTTGTCATAAAGCCTTCTGATGGAGCTCATAAGCGCCGTTTGCGTTTTTACGTTATCCGCTTCGGCAAGGGCGGCGAAGCTCTGCGCGATCGAGTCAAGCCTGCATTCGTCGGAAATGCAGGAGCCGAGTGGGGCGCCATCGTCGTAATAGCCGCGCCTGTACCAGTCGCCGTCCCAGGCGTCTTCCGCGGCGCTTTTTACCTGTGCCGCGGCCTCTTTAAAACGCGATGCCGCACCGGGGTTGCCGGCAGCTTCACAAACAGTCGCCATTTTCAGGGCTGTAATACTCATGAACCAGGTGAGCCAGACGCTCTCTCCCTCGCCGCCGGCCCCGACAAGATTCATGCCGTCGTTCCAGTCGCCGCCGCCGATAAAGCACAGGCCATGGCGGCCCGTGCCGCGTTGAATTACAAGATCGACAGCCTTAATCGCGTGTGACAGCAGGGACCCCGTGCTGGTACTGATTTTTGGCTGCTCGTAGCGCTCATCCTCGTCATCCGAAAGCGGCTGTGACCTGATATAGGGGACCTCGGTCTCCAAAACGGATGTGTCGCCCGTTTTTTCAATGTAGACGCACAGCGCGTACGGCAGCCAGAGCAAATCGTCGCTGCACCGCGTTCGGACGCCCTTATCGCCAAGGTCGCCGGTTTTTTTGCTGGGATGCCACCAGTGCTGCACATCACCCTCCTCAAATTGGTGGGCGGCCGCGCGCAGCAGATGCTCCCGGACGATTTGCGGCGCTTCGTCAATAATGGCACAGACATCCTGCAGCTGGTCGCGAAAGCCATACGCACCGCCGCTCTGATACAGCGAGGTCCTGCCAAAAATGCGCCCGGCCATCGTCTGGTACAGCGCCCAGCCGTTCAAATACCTGTTCAGATTCTCGCTGGGCGTTTTCACGGTTAGCTTTGACGTCAGACGCTGCCAGTAGCCGACGGTTTCCCGCAGCTGTGAATACGCGTACGCCGCATCGGCCAGCGCCTGCAGCTCGTCCGCTGCGCCGCAGCCGGTGACAATGACAAGCGCCCTGTTCGCCCTGTAAACAGCGGCGGCGCAG
>CAZJCH010000080.1:1471-8502 GCA_964544005.1 uncultured Papillibacter sp. | reverse complement strand
CCCTGATACGACCCGGCGGACAGCTTTAGCCGAAAGCCAAGGTCTCCTTTATGTCGGTACGGGCGTCAGCGGCGGCGAGGAGGGCGCGCTGAAGGGCCCTTCCATGATGCCCGGCGGCTCGGCGGCGGCCTGGCCGGCTGTCAAACCCATTTTTCAGGCGATCTGCGCCAAGGTCGGAGACGGCGTGCCCTGCTGCGACTGGGTCGGCGAGAACGGCGCGGGCCACTTCGTCAAGATGGTTCACAACGGGATCGAATACGGCGACATGCAGATCATCTGCGAAAGCTATCAGCTGCTGCGCGATCTCCTGGGCATGAGCGCGGACGAGATGCACGCGGTTTACAAAAAGTGGAACGAGACGGAGCTCGACAGCTATCTCATCGAAATCACCCGCGATATATTGGCCTATAAGGATACTGACGGCACGCCGCTCGTGGATAAGATTCTCGATACGGCAGGCCAGAAGGGAACAGGCAAATGGACGGCTGTGACAGCTCTCGACGAGGGCGTTCCGCTGACGCTGATCGGGGAAGCCGTATTTTCCCGGTGCCTGTCCTCAATGAAGGAGGAGCGCGTCAAAGTATCAAATATCTATAAAAAAACCGGAATCGATAAAGACAAAATCGGCGCTGATTTTTCAGAAGATATACGCCGCGCCCTCTATGCCTCGAAGATTATTTCCTACGCGCAGGGGTATACGCTGATGCGCGCGGCAGCCAGCACGTACGGCTGGAACCTGAACTACGGCGGTATCGCCCTGATGTGGCGCGGCGGCTGTATCATCCGCAGCGTCTTTCTCGGGAAAATCAAGGAAGCTTATGAGAGAAACCCGGCGCTTGACAACCTGCTGCTCGACCCGTATTTCAAACAGACCGTCGAAGACCTCTTGCCCTCCTGGCGCAAGGTCGTGGCGGCAGCCGCCCTGAACGGCATCCCGATTCCGGCGCTCAGCTCGGCGCTCAGCTATTTTGACGGGTATACGAGCGCGTTTTTGCCGGCCAATCTCCTTCAGGCCCAGCGGGATTATTTCGGCGCGCACACCTACGAGCGTACGGACGCGCCGCGCGGGCAGTTCTTCCACACCAATTGGACGGGACAGGGCGGCTCAACGGTTTCAACAGCTTACAACGTTTAAGGAACGGGACAAATGCAGTTAAACAGCCTCATCAGGATCGAACGGGAAAACGGTCTCTCCGAACAGGAGCTCAGCGATGCCGTCAAGGCCTCGCTGCCGGACGATTTATCAAAAATAAATAAGGTTCTCCTGATTCCGCCCGATGGTACGCGCAGTCATTCGGGGGCGGGTGTTCTGACGAACTTATACTATCATCTGCTCTGCAGGCATTGCACTGTCGATATTTTACCGGCGCTCGGCACACACATCCCGATGGAGGAGAGCGCATGCGCCGAAATGTTCGGGGACATACCATATTCTTGTTTTTTGCAGCACAATTGGCGCACCGGCGTCGTCCGGATCGGCACGGCGCCCAGAGCGTTTGTCCGGGACATATCAGAGGGCCTTGTCGATGAGCCCGTCGATTATGAGATCAACAAAACGCTTCTGGATCCATCCTACGATCTCATTGTTTCCCTCGGCCAGGTCGTCCCGCACGAGGTCGTCGGGATGGCGAACTATACGAAGAATATTCTCGTTGGGTGCGGCGGCAGCCGAATCATCAATGCGTCCCATATGCTCGGCGCTTTTTACGGGCTGGAGCGGCTGATGGGCAGAGACCACAGCCCCGTCCGGAAGTTGTTTGATTACGCGGAGGAGCATTTTTTAAAGGCTCTCCCCTTAAGCTATGTGCTGACGGTTGTTTCAAATAAAGAGGGCCATCCGGCGGTGCGCGGCCTGTTTATCGGCAGGGAACGCAGCATCTTTGAGCAGGCAGTCGAGTTGAGCCAAGAGCATAATATCACCCTGCTGGATGAACCCGTCAGGAAGGTTGTCGTTTACCTGGACCCGAAGGAATACGGCAGCACCTGGCTCGGCAACAAGGCCGTCTACCGCACGCGAATGGCCATTGCCGACGGGGGCGAGCTCATAATCCTCGCGCCGGGTGTTGAACGGTTTGGCGAAGACGACGCGATCGATCAGCTCATCCGGAAATACGGTTACCGTGGGCGCGGGAATATTATTGCCCGCTGCCGTGAAAATGAAGACCTCCGCCGGAATCTTTCAGCAGCCGCGCACCTGATCCACGGCTCGCCGGACGGCCGCTTCAAAATTGTCTACTGCCCCGGCCGTCTCACGAAAGAGGAAATCGAGGGTGTGGGTTACGACTATATGCCCTATGACGCGGCCGCAGCACACTATCAACCCGGGCGGCTCAGTGAGGGTTTTAACACGGCGGCTGACGGCGGGATGTTCTATTATATCGGCAACCCCGCAGCCGGCCTGTGGGCCGAGAGGGACAAATTCAGCAACAAGCTTCAGTAAGCGATATCAACGCACAAAGGAGTGTTTCTATGGAAAAAATAACGCTGCGCGCACTGCTGGCAAAAGGGCAGCTGCAGGTTCCCGGCATTTTCGATTGTATATCGGCAAGGGCCGTGCAGTTGGTGGGCTATAAGGCGGCGTATCTCAGCAGCGCAGGTATTTCATACAGCTGGTGCGGCGTGCCGGATATGGGATTGATCAGCCCCGATGAGATGATGTGGATCGCCCAGCGGGTGACAGACTATATTCCTCTTCCGGTTATCGTGGGTCTGGAGAACGGTTACAGCGACAATCCGCTGGTGACCTTCCGCGCTGTGGAGCGCTTCGTCAAAATGGGCGTGGATTCTTTTATCCTGGACGACACGGCGGCATATCGCGGCGCTGACAGCGAGCGGATCGAAACAGTGCCGGAGAAAACCTGGCTGAGCAAGCTGAAAGCCGCGCTGGCAGCCTGCGAAGGCACGCAGTGTACGGTGATCGCCCGGACTTTTATAAAAGATACGGAAGGTCTGGCCGCCGCGATTGCGCGCTGCAGGGCCGCCGAGCAGCTTGGCGTTCACCTCACGTGCATCGAGGGGCTGAAGACGCTGGATGAGGCCAGGTCGTTCGCCGATTCGGTGAAAGGACCGAAAATGTGGTCGAGCCTTGGGGTGAAGGACGGCGTATCGGAGGTGGAGCCGGCGGATATTGCCCTCTTGAATTTCCCGCTCATCACCATCCATTTCGCTGAAAAGGGCGCCATGTTCGGCATGCTCGATTTCGCGAAGGAAAACAATAAAAACAACAACACCGTCTATCACGATATGCATAATTACGACGGAATGCTGCAGGGCACCGATTACCATGAACTCTTCAGTTTCCACAAGAAATGGATTCCCATGGAGGACGCCTTTATGGACGTAAAGGATATTAGCGGCCAGCCGAACGTGACTAAGAAATAAGGAGGGCGTCAACATGGCAAAAAGAAATTTAAAAGAAATGCTGGCCGGGGAGCAGCTGTTCGCGCCCTGCGTCTACGACTGCATGTCCGCCAGAGCGGCGGAGCTCGCCGGGTTCAAGGCGATGTTCCTCAGCGGAGGCGCAATCGCCTACAGCCAAAACGGCCTGCCGGATATGGCGTTTTCCACGGCGGACGAAATGATTGCCGTTGTGGAGCGCATCACAAACACCACCGACCTGCCGCTGATGGCCGATGCGGACGACGGCTACGGCGAGAGCCCAGCGGTTGTCTATCACACGGTCAAACGCCTGATCAAGGCGGGCGCACAGGGCTTTTGCATCGACGATACGACAGGCTTCCGCGGCTTCGAGCGCATTGAGGCCTGCAAAGCGGACCCATCCCGACCCAGAACGCATCCCGTTATTTCGCGGGAGGCCTGGCTTGCAAAGATGAAGGCTGCCGTGGCGGCCTGCGAGGGTACAGACACCGTCGTGATCGCCAGAACCGAATGCGTGATGCAGGAGGGACTTGATGAGGCTATTGAGCGCTGCGTGCGCGCCAGGCAGCTGGGCTGCGATATGACGCTCATCTGCGGCGGCCTCACCGACTTAAAAACGGCAAAATACGTCAACACCTACGACAAAGGCTGGAAGATGTTTCCCGATATATTTTCAGTAGACGGCGTTCCGAATGCGGAATTACCCGAGCTTGCCGCGGAGGGTTTCAATCTCGTGACATTCCATATTTTTGAAAAGGCTGCGCTTTATGGAATGATGCTTTACGGATCGCAGAACATAAAAAGAGGCAATACGGTATTCTCAGAAACACATGATCTGAAGGGTACAGTCGGCTCCGATGAGCTGACGGCCGCCCTGACGATGAACAGAGCTCTCTGGAGAGACAGAGAGCGGTCATTTTTGAATGTATAAGGTACGGTTACCTTTACAGAAATATCATAATTATCAAGGAGGAATATTCATGAAAAAAGGATTGGCACTTGTTCTTGCTTTAGTGATGATACTTGCTTTAGCCGCCTGCGGCGGAGGCACCGGCACAACGTCACCAAGCGCAGGTTCGACCCCAAGCGCAGGTTCGACCCCAAGCACCCCCGGCGAAACACCGAGCAGCCCGAGCGCGGAGACACCTTCCACCGAACCGGCTCAGCCGGCTTCCGGCGGGACGATCACAATTCCGATCACCGACGACCCCACCACGCTGCAGGGTTGGATGCTGCGCAACATGAACGAGCAGATCGTCGGACCCGTCATCTATGAGTTTTTGATGATGTACGACGAAGCCGGGATCCCGCAGCCCTATCTGCTGGAGTCGGCAACAGGCGATGTGGCGGCACTGACGTATACCCTGGTCATCCGCGACGGCATCACCTTCCAGGACGGCACACCCCTCGACGCCGCCGCCGTGAAGTGGAACCTTGACTATTACAAGGAGAAGGGCGTTCAAACAGCATCATACTTTGCAAAAGTGGACAGCGTTGAGGCCAAGGACGGGAAAACCGTTGTGGTTCATATGAGCGAGTGGGATTCCATGTTCCTGTACGCCCTTGCCCGCATCTGCTATATGTGCTCGCCCACGGCGGTCCAGACTTTAGGCGATGAAGCATTTAACGAGAAGCCTGTCGGCACCGGACCCTTCATGGTCAGCGAATGGAAGCACGGCGAAGGTATATATACCGTGCGCTATGATAATTACTGGCAGGGCAAACCCTATCTTGACGGCATAAATATAATCAAGTATGCTACAACTGCGACACAGCAAGCCGCGATGCTGGCAGGTGATCTGGATGTGATGTACCTCAGCGGCGATCCCACGACGGCGGATGCGTTGGCCGCAAAAGGCTTTACGGTCGTCAACAGTATTATTCCGCAGACGGCCTATACCATTTGCTATAACAGCCAGGCCAGCGGCCCGCTGACCGATGTCAGAGTCCGTCAGGCCATTGCCTACGCTATCGACTCCCAGAGCATCTGCACAGCGCTTCTTGGCACAGGCACATATGGCGAAGTCAGCACCCAGTGGGCATTGCCCGGTTCTGCACAGTACACCGACATCCAGGGCTACGGCTTTGATGTTGAAAAGGCAAAGGCGCTGTTGAAAGAGGCCGGATATGAAAGCGGCTTCGAGCTGACGATCAATTATCAGATCGGTGATTTCGCCCGCAACACATGCCAGATTATCGCGGAGGAACTCGCTCAGGTGGGCATTACCCTGAAGCTGAACGAGATCGAGGTCGCCAACTACGTCAATTACCTCGGCGAATGGGACGGCCTCCTCTTCCATCCGATGGGCACAATTAACGGACAGTTTTCACAGATCGCGGCGAATATGATTATAGGCGCGCGTTTCGGCGGAAAGACCTTCCTGCACGACGATGAGTCGCTGAGACTGATCGCGGAAGCCGCGAAATCCGACGACGCGACCGCCAGCGCAAACCTCAAGCAGGTCGTGAAGATCCTCTTCCAGGATAATGTGGAACTGTATACAGTGGCGATCACAAGAGGAACAGCAGTCCTGAACCCCAAGCTGAAGGACAGCGGCCTCAATGATGTGCTGGGGTATAGCGGCACACTCTGGACAGCATACCTCGAGAAGTAATCCACAAAAAGCTAGAACGGATAAAAGGCATGCGCCGCCTGCGCGCATGCCTTTTATCGGATGTTTAAACAGAAACCGCAACAATCTGGCATGTTAAAGGTGGTGCCTCAATGGGTCGTTATATACTTAAACGCATCGGGATATCCCTCGTTGTGATCGTGTTGATTTCAATATTTTCATTTTCTCTTGTTCACCTGCTTCCTGGTGATCCGGCCGTGCTGGCGCTCGGCTCCGAAGCCTCGGAAGCGGATGTTCAGCGATTTCGCGAAGAATTCCATTTGAATGAGCCGGTGATTACACAGTACTTTATTTGGGTTGGCGAAGTGCTGCATGGCGATTTCGGCCAGTCATTAACCTATAGGATGCCCGTTATCGACTGCCTTAAGACGAGGCTTCCCAACACCATTGCGATTGGCTTGCCCGCGCTGGTCATATCCAGCATTATTGGTATTCTGTTTGGCATCATCGGCGCTGTAAAGCGCGGTAAATTTATCGATAAGCTTCTGACTTTCCTTGTCACACTGGGCATTGGCATGCCGACATTCTGGATCGGTATGGTCGGAATTCTTGTCTTCGGGCTGTATCTCGGCATTCTTCCGCTTTCCGGTTTCGCCGCGCCAACCGAGGATTTCGGAAAGTATATCTATTATTCGATAATGCCGGTGACGGTGCTGTCTTTTACCTTGCTGGCCTCCGTCGCGCGGCAGACACGCTCTAATATGCTGGAGGTTATTAATCAGGACTTTATCCGTACGGCCCGTGCCAACGGCCTGACAGAGAGCAGCGTGATCTACAGGCATGCGCTTAAGAATTCGCTCATCCCCGTTATTACGACAATCGGCATGCAGATGCGCGTCGTTGTGGGCGGCTCACTGATTGTCGAACAGCTGTTTAATATCGCGGGTATCGGCACACTGCTTGTCAGCGCGGTCAGTGCCCGGGACTATATGGTCGTACAGGGGTGTGTGTTTCTGATATCACTGTTTACGGTCGGCTGCAATTTCGTTGTTGATATTCTATACGGCTTAATGGATCCGC
>CAZJCH010000080.1:0-1428 GCA_964544005.1 uncultured Papillibacter sp. | reverse complement strand
GTGAGATAAATGTCGGAAAAAGCCGCACGCGTGAAGGAAAAACACGAAAAAAACCTTTTATGGCGCACCTTGATGGGGCAGGGCATTCTCACAAAAATCTGTGTCGCCGTTATCCTGATTTTTATCCTCGCCGCCGTTTTCGCGCCGCTTCTGACGCCGTATTCGCCATACCAGCAGAATTTACTGGCGATGAATAAGGGTCCCTCGCCCGAGCACTGGCTCGGCACGGACCAACTGGGACGCGACTTGCTGACGCGGCTGATATTCGGCACCCGCGTGTCGCTGATGACCGGCCTGATGTCCAGCTTGTGGGCGGCTCTCGGCGGGACGATCCTGGGCCTTATCGCAGGATATTTTGGCAGGATCATCAACACAGTCATCATGCGCCTTACCGACGCGCTGCTCTCAATACCCCCACTGATATTTACAATGGTTCTGGCTGCAGTTATGAGCGGAAATCTCGTGGGCATCAGCGTTGTTATCGGGCTGTCGCTCCTGCCGGGTTATATACGCATCGTCAACGGCCTCGTTATCAGCCTGCGCGAAAATGACTACATCACAGCGGCGGATTTGATCGGGCAAAGAGGCGCGATCATTATGACCAAGCATTTGCTTCCGAACTGCTTTGCGTCGCTGATTGTCATATTTACGATGAATCTGGGGACGGCGGTCATGCTGGAGTCAACATTGAGCTATCTTGGTGTCGGCATAACGCCGCCGACGCCGGCCTGGGGCGTGATGGTGGCAGACGGCTACAAGTATCTTCTCAACATCCCGCAGCTGGCCATTTATCCGGGTATCTGCATCATGCTGCTTGTCATTTCATTTAATATCGTCGGAGACGGGCTTCGCGATGCGCTTGATCCGCGTCTGAGGGGGAAGCTGTAATATGCATGATCAAAAAAAACTGCTTGAAGTCAATCATCTGCGAACCTCCTTTTTCATGGGCAGCCGCGAAATCAAATCTGTCAACGACGTCTCGTACTATGTCAACGAACAGGAGATTGTCGCCATCGTGGGCGAAAGCGGCTGCGGCAAGTCCGTCACGCAGCTGTCGGTGCTGCAGCTGATCCAAACGCCGCCGGGAAAGATTCTGGGGGGAGAGGTGTGCTTCAAGGGAAAAAATTTGCTGGACTACAAGGCCAAGTCAAAAGCAATGCAGGAGGTACGCGGGGCAAAAATCGCGATGATCTTCCAGGAGCCGATGACAAGCCTCAACCCGGTTCTCACAGTGGGCAGCCAAATCACAGAGGTGATCCGGCGCCATAAGAAATGCAGCAGACGCGACGCGTGGCGTCAGGGGGTGGAGGCGCTCGAAAGCGTGGGCATACCCGACCCCGGGCTCCGCATGAAAAACTACCCGTTTGAGATGAGCGGCGGCATGCGCCAGCGCATCATGATTGCAATGGCTGTGGCGTGCAATTCCAG
>CAZJCH010000079.1:4053-8669 GCA_964544005.1 uncultured Papillibacter sp. | reverse complement strand
CTTCTGTGTTTTAACCCTTTCTGGCAACGCCAAAGCTAATTTCCGTTAGTCTTGCCATCAACACAAAGGAACCGTCCCCCTGTGTCCAATTGACTCAATGACGTCTTGCCTTAGAATCCTTGGCATGATCATGCGAATGAACAAACTCAGCCATATCCTCAGACGGATGCCGCAGAAATCGTATGTTTGCCAGGAGTATTTCACTCGCCGATACGATAATCAGAACCATTGCCAGCATGCCGGTTATTCTGTCAAGTCCGGGCATGTCGAAGCAAGAACCCAGCAGTCCGATCAGAACCGCCAATGAACAATACATATCCATCTTTGAGTGATAGCCGTCGGCAATGAGGCTCGCGGATTTTTCACTTTGACCCACGGAGATTTTATACCGGGCCAGGAAGTAATCAATGATAACACCCAAAAGCGCGCCCGCCGCGGTAAACGGGATGCTTTGCAGCTCACCGTTCTCACTTCCGAAAACGTCCGTCAGAATCTCAAATCCCATATAAAACATGAAAATCGATACGAAAACCGCGAGAATCGGTTCGATTTTCAAAACTGCTTTCTTCAGTCTTTTGGCGCCCGCCCTTTCAATAGTCAGCCCCAGCAAAACGACCGCTGAGACAAAAACGTCCGAGAACGAATGCCATGCGTTCGCTTCCAGTCCAATACTGCCCGAGACCCGGGCCAGGCAAAAGCGCAGAACAATAAGCCCAATGTTGACAATTATTGTGACTAACATCGCTTTTTCTTTTCTTCCCATACACGCACATCCCCATTGCATATTCGCATTCAATATAAGATATATATGAGCGGAAAATTTGAATAATGGCAGATGTCCAAAAACCAGCTATTAATAAAAAACCGGCCGCCTTGACGGCGGCCTGTGCAGGGAACGACACTGTGTCATTCCAGCCCTTGCATCTTAATAATCATGTATATGATAATGCCCCTGTCCGCCGTCCTCGTGGACGTGGTAATGAAGGTGGGCGTTGATGGCCTCGAGGCCGCCCTCTTCCATGAGGCGCACGTCTTGGAGGATTTCTTTTGGGTCGCCGTCGGCGAAGATGCGGCCCTTTTTGATGACGATCGCTCTGGTGCAAACCTCCTGGGCGAAGGTCAGGTCGTGGGTGGCAATGAGCTTGCCGTGGGGGAGGCCTGTCAATACGCCGATCAGATGGCGCCGGGCCTTCGGGTCAAGAAACGCCGTCGGTTCGTCGAAAATAACCACGGACGGATCCATCGCCAGTACCGTCGCAATGGCGGCAATGCGCTTCTCCCCGCCCGACAGCTTCAGGGACGACCGGTCGCGCAGATGGGTGATGCCAAGCGTTAAAAGCGTCGTGTCGACCCTTTGGCTCACCTCGTCCTCGCTCATGCCGTAATTTCTGGGCCCGAAGGCCACATCGTCGTAGATCATGGGCATGAAAAGCTGGTCGTCTGGATTCTGAAACACCATCCCCACCCGGCGGCGGATCTCATTGAGGGTTTTCTTGTCAAGGCCCGTCCCGTCGACGGTAACGGTCCCGGAATGGATGGGCAGCACGCCGACGAGGGACAGAAGCAGCGAGGTTTTACCCGCGCCGTTGGCGCCCACGAGGGCGATGCTCTCCCCGTCCCTGACCGTCAGGCTGATGCCGTCGACGGCCTTTGTGCCGTCGGGATAGACGATTGTCAAATCTTTGATCTCAATCATAGGGTCTCCAATCTTTAAAGGGGACTAAACCAGCCGCGCATAGAGGGACGGCAGGTCGACTATGCGGAGCAGGATAAACGGGACGGTTGTCGATAGGAGAAAAACGATATCGGCCGCAGTGATCGGCGCGCGCGTCATTCGCGCTGTCCGTCCGGGGTAGCCGCGGCATTTCATCGCCGCGTAAACGCGCTCGGCCCGGTCAAAGCTCCGGATGAGCAGCTGGCCGATAAAGCTGCCCATATGGCGCATCTGGAGCCCCTTGTGCTCCGTGCTGCGCAGCATATACGCCGTGTACATGGAGGACACCTCCTCCAGCAAAACGCCGATGTACCGATAGATCATCTCGAACAGGGTGACGAAGATATCGGGTACACGCATGCGCCGGAGCTGCCCCGTCAGATGGACGAAGGGCGTCACCGCCACCAGGAGCAAAACCGCCGTCACGCACAGAAACGTCCTGAAGAGAATCGAAAAAAACGACACGACACCAGCACTCACCGCGATGCCTGCGACGGTAAATGCCGCCGCTCTGTCAAAAATAACGTTGGATATCCCCGCCAGCAGGACAAACGGCAGCGCCAGCGCCACGCGTTTGAGTACAATCGGCCAGGGCGTTCCGGACAGGGCCATGAGGATGACGGGATAAAATATAAACGGGACGAGCCGGCCGAATTCCGCCCGATCGAAGGAGACGACGACGACGATAAACACAAACGCCGAAACAAGCTTCACCGCGGGGTGGCGCCGATGCACGGCGCTTTCACCGCCGGAGAGCTGCTCCAGCTTATATATCTCCTGAATTTTGCTTTTGATATCCGCCGTTTTAAACACGTCCTTCTTTCCGCGACCGGTATGGCCGAATGCGTTCAGTTTACATGTAAACCGCCGGTCCAGTCAAGACCGGCGGTTACGATCATATGGAAGCTTCTACGCCTTCGCGGTTTTCTTTTTCGCCTTGGAAATCAGGAGCCCGGCAAGGCCCGCCAGCGCGAACGTCAAGGTCCCGCCGACGATACCGGCGACCCCTGTACCTGTGGTGGAGCCGTCCTCTCCCGCGGAGGCGTAGTCATAGTCCGGCATGAACGCCGTCGCGCCCTGGACGCCGGCGGCGCCCTCGTGGATACCGCTCTCGGCCTCCAGCTCCGCCGTACCGGCCGTTTTAATCATCGCCCACTCAAGTCCGTCGGGATTACTGGACGCAAACCAGGATAAAGCGCCGCCCACGACAACCGTCGCGATGATGAGCACGGTGACGACGCCCTTCACGGACGCGCTGCTTTTGATCGGAGCTCCCGAAACCGAGCTCTCAATGAGTTCCGGGCGCATTTTGAAGACAAAGCTGAGCACCGCGGCTGTGATGATCCCCTCGACGACACCGATGGCCAGATGGATCGGCTGCATTGCCAGGAGGAAGGTGCTAAACGGCAGCTCCGTGACGCCGGACGCCAGCGTCTGCAGGACAACCGCGAACGCGCCCAGCTGCAGGCCAACGACAACCGATATGATCGATGCGGCCATAATCCGCTTATAACTGAAGCCTTTTTTCATGATTGGCTTGTAAATGAGCGGATACGCAAGCAAACACGGGATGATGCCCATATTGAAGATATTGCAGCCCAGGGCCAGAAGACCCCCGTCGGCAAAGAACAGGCATTGGATAATCAGCACGGCTGCGATCGTTAAAATAGCCGGGAAGCCGCCCAGCATGGAGGCCAACAAAATGCCGCCGCCGATATGGCCGCTGGAGCCCGTACCGGGGATTGTAAAGTTGATCATCTGCGCCGCGAAGACAAAGGCACCGGCCACCGCCATCACCGGCAGCTTTTTCTCGCCGAGCTCATCCTTCTTTATTTTAACCGCCGAATACACGACCGCTGCGGCGCTCGCCGCCATCATGACGCCGCCGACAGCCGGAGATAAAAGCGCATCCGCCATATGCATCGCAATAGACCTCCTGCGTTGTTCTTGATTCTGATACAATCATAAAACAACCCGCCGGTGCCAACAAGCCCGTGGGGGGGATAATTGATCACGCTTCCTTCATTTTTACAAATTGTTCGTATGATTATGCTATATATTCTCCCGCTTTTGGCAAGGTTGACTGCAATCTTTCCGGCGTTGTATAATAATGCGCAGACAGCTGTCGGAAGCCCTATTTTATGCAGGAGTGATGACATGAAAAATAACAGCATACAGCCTGATAACGAAAGCCGCCGAAATGAGTCCAAGCGCCACCACGATCATGACGTCCACGACTGTTACCATGAGCACGGCATTGCCCACAGCCATGACGACGCGCTGCCCGGCGCCGGCGCCGGTACGCATGCGCACACGCATACGAATACAAAGGCTGTTTTGAATCGGCTTTCAAAACTGATCGGTCATCTAAGTGCCGTCAAAACTATGGTTGAATCCGGCCGCGACTGCTCCGAGGTCCTCATCCAGCTGGCCGCCGTCCGCTCCGCCATCAACAGCACCTGCAAAATCATCCTCAAGGACCACATCGACCACTGCATCGTTGACGCCGTCGCAACCGGCGACACCGAAACGATCGAGGAGCTCAACAGGGCGATTGAGATACTGATGAAGTAATAAGCTAGTTCGACTCATTCACTATGCAGATAAATACACAGGCTGCAATGAAGGTTGCGGCCGCTCTTCTTATAATAGCTTTGGGAGGTGAGAATTTGGATTGGCAAAAAGGGATGAACCAGGCGATTGAGTTTATAGAAAGCAATCTCATTGACGGGACGGACATGAGAGTAGTGGCTCGGTATGTCGGGTGCTCCGTATGGGAGTTTCAGCGTATATTTTCTTTTTTAACCCATACCACAGTTGGCGGGTATATCCGTAAAAGAAAGCTTTCTCTTGCGGCTTCTGAGGTTTTGACAAGCGACGATAAAATTATTGATATCGCATT
>CAZJCH010000079.1:0-4043 GCA_964544005.1 uncultured Papillibacter sp. | reverse complement strand
AATCACCAACGGCGTTCTCCAGGGCATTCAGTCAATTTTTCGGTGTTTCTCCTTCAATCGCGCGCGCTGAACGAATATCACTTGAGCTGTTCCAAAAAATCACCTTCGATAATTTAGAAGAAGGACGGTCTACTATTATGGATAAGTACAGCAAGAGAGGATATTATGTAACCGCTAACCCACCGATATACTTGACAAATGACATGGACAAAACATGTAAATGGTTTCGCGACATACTTGGATGGTATGGCGATACCGTTGGTCGGGATGACTTTGGCTCAGGCGTATATGGCTGTGTGTTTGATTACCCCGGTGAGATATTCGAGTCAATCCCGCAAAGAGGCTTTTATCTGTTTAAAGGGAGCCCCGTACAGGATGTTGTCGGTTTTGTCGGCGTTACGGGACTTGAAAAACTGCATCAGCTTGTTAAAGACAATGGATGGAGCCAAATCACCGACATCACCGTTCAAAACTACGGGTTAAAGGAATGTCAGGTGACGACGATAGACGGATGTATATTGCGTTTTCATGAATCTGCGGAGAATCGCACCGAATAATACTGTATAAAGGACTGTAAATCCCACCGGCTTATACTTTGTGAACATTCTGTGAATCTTACAAAATAGATCAAATATTAACAATTTAGTAACAATTATTTGTTGTTCTCTTAATATATTCCTGTTATATTAAACGCACAAGGTTACCAATGATATCACGAACCTTTAATATACCCCCTCCCCTTCCTCCCCCACCTCCCCTCTTAAAAAACAAAGCGCCGGAAGTCACTGACTTCCGGCGCTTTGTTATGATTGTTCTTATACTTCCAGATAGCTGTCCGCGTACAGATTGTCGCCTCTTATGATGTCGCAGGATTTGATGGTCTCCATAAGTCTGAGGTCGCAGGGGTTGACGATGGCGCTGGTCAGGCCGTTCATCATGCCCATGGCGACCATGGCGGAATCCATGATGGGGCGGATGTGCTTGGGCATGCCGTTACTGACATTACTCAGGCCGCCGGTCGTGTTGAGGCCCATATCCGAGCACATCTTTACGAACTCCAGGACCTCCATCTGCTTGTCCTGCATGCCCTTGATGACAAGGAACAGCGGATCAAACCACAGGTCGGCGGGGTCCATGCCCAGGTTCATGCCGCGCTCGAGCATTTCCTGGCAGTACGTCATGCGCTCGTCGTTGTCCTTGGAGATGCCGGCCTTGGAGCACAGTGCGAAGCAGATGGCGTCATTAGCGGCCGCGAGGTCGATATTTTCGATGCGGTCGCCGGCGTCGGCAGAATTAATGATGGGCTTACCCTTGGCGCGGTTATAGACGGATATGCCGGCCTCAATGGCCTTTCTGTTTGCGGTATCGAGACAGAGGGGGTGATTGTCGAAGTTCTCCTGAATGAGCTTCACAGCCCATTTCATGAGCTCCTCACCGGTACTTTCGGCGGGGCCGATGTTGACGTCAAGATACGTCGCACCCGCGTCAATCTGCTCCTTGGCGCGCTTTAAAATGGGTTCGGGGTTTCTGGTGTCCATCGCCTCGCGGATGGACGGCGAGATACAGTGGATCCTCTCGCCGATTGTAATGAATCTGGCCATAAATGGGGACCCTCCTATTACTTATAGTCCTTTAAAAACCGGACGAGCTGGATGGCCTCGTTCGTTCCGACGACGATCTTCCAGCCGGGGAGCTTGTTTTCGATCTCGCCCTTTAAAACGGCGACCTTGCCGGGGATGATGAGCGTGCGGCTCTTGATTTTCGATTCGATATCGTTTTCCTGGATGAATTTCGCAATGGAGCCGGCCGAAAACTTGCCGGCCGCCCAGGAGGTCAGGACGGAATAGCCGCCCGCATCCGTAATCAGAAGGTTCACCGGCACGCCGGAGCGCTCGATTTCACCGGAGACGACAAAGTACGTCAGCGCGAAGTCGACGGTGATGGCGCAGACAGAATTTTCATTGGCGCCGTTCAAGGCGTAGATGCCCGGCTCGACCTTCATCGGTTTCTGCGGGTCTGTGAAGATGTTTTGGCGGAGGCCGTAAAGCGGGAGCGCGTCGGCGTACGTCATGCGTCCCATGACGATGACGGAGCCGTAGCGGAGCGTGAAGAGGGACGCCAGCGCCGCCTGCATCGTATAATCGCCGGGGGCCAGGCGCTCGACATTGACGATCGTCGGATAACCGAAGGCACGGTCGCCGTCCTTCAAAGCCGCGCGGCGGATCTGGACGGCGGCAGCAAACGCGTCCTTGACAGACGTCCCGCCGATATTAATGATGAGGTTCTTGTTGCCTGAGGCCTCCAGCTTCCCAATGGTGTCGTGGAGCTCACCGAGGTCCTTGCCGGAGACGCCGAGGACGAGCTTTTTCTCCGTTGCAAGGGCGTTCATCGCCTCGCAGTTGGCGCTATTTGCGCCGACGAGGACTTTAGCGTCGACGGCACTCACAATCTCCTTGGCCAGCTCGGGCTTCGTGCAGCGGATGATCAGATCGCGGCCCGCGGCGGCAGCCTTCTTCGCCACGGCAATGCCGCGCTCGGCTGTCTGCGTGTCGGAAACGTTCACAAATATGCATTCAACATACATGCGCTCGCTGATGCGCTCGTAATCGACCTTCATCGCTTCTGCGATTTTTGCGTCGATCTCGCTGTCTGCCATGTCGGCACAGAGATACAGCGCAAAGAGGTTCTTGCCCACAAGTGTCTTCTCGTGGCGGAGCATGACGGTCTCGCCGCCCAGCTTGTGCTCGCCCAAGGAGATTGTCTTCATCGGGGGTTCCGTAGCCTCGGAGAGCTGACGGAGGGCATCGGCCGACATGTGCGGGCATTTGTCTATGGATACGGTGCCCTGGGCGACCTTCATGGCAAACGCCATGCAGGTCGGGTTGCCGCAGTCCTTGCAGTTGGTTTTCGGCGTCAGCTTGAATATATCTAATCCTTTAAGTGCCATTTTTCTTACCTCCCTTATTACAGGAGAGCGGCGATGAGCGCCGCAATCGTTTTGACGGATGTTGGGTGACGCAGGATGACGGCGTCGGAACCGGAGGCCAGACAAGCCGAAGCCGTGACTGTCTCCATCTGAATGCCGCGCTCCTCCTGGCTGCCCCACTCGGTCATGTCGCTCTCAGCCATGATTGATTCCTTGACTGCCCACGCTTCGTTTGAGATCGGGGTGATGACGGGCATCTGGAGCATCGCGTCGCTCTGCTCCAAAGCCGCCGATTTGACGCGGTCCATAGTGGAGGACACGTACTCAAAGCCGTAGCCGGCAGCGGCGGAACCCAGATTCATGACGATGCTCTGGGCCGGAACGCCCAGCTGCGTCATGAGGACGTTCAATTGCTTTGCCAGGTTGATGTCAACGGAGCTCTCCGCCCCGACCTTCTGGCCGTACGCCAGCGCGCAGGACGCGCCGACGGTTTTGTAGTTCTCCTCTCGTGCCGACAGGAATAGGACATTTTTGCCCTGGCAGGCCTCGGCACAAGCGGCGAAGAGCTCGGCGTCCTTCTCGATGTTCTTGCACCCGGCGATGACAAGGGGCTTGTCTATGGCATCAAGCACTTCTTTGGCGATGGCCACGCAGTCGGCTACAGAACGGTTCAGTCCGCCGGGATCCGCGCCCTCAAAGCGCAGGCAGACGAAGCCGGCGCCTTCCATGGCCGCGGCTTTTTTGGCTCTTTCGGCAGTTGTATTGGCGCCGTCGTAGTAAGCGGCAAGTGCGGGCAGTCCCGACGTATCAAATCCGGTGTCGGTGATTTCCGCACCGACGGCCGGCGGATTTTTTGCGGGATTGTCGAAATAATAAAGCGGTAGGACGTTTGTCCCGCCGAGGGCGACGGCGTTCTGGCCGGTGCCCAACAGGGTTTCGTTGATAGCCGCGCTGAATTTCCGCGGTTTTGCTGTGAATGGCATTTGTCACTGCCTCCTCTTCTCTATACTCACCCGTATTATCATTACTGCCGGGGGACCATGATATACGGCATGAAGTTTATCGCGTGTGCCGTCTTCCGACGGCACACGCATTATATTACATTATCGGTTCCATC
>CAZJCH010000078.1:3679-8706 GCA_964544005.1 uncultured Papillibacter sp. | reverse complement strand
CGTTGTAGTCGACGGAGGAGACGAGCATTTGCAGAGGCGCGCTCTTATCCGTATCGGGGGCGGGGATGTAGCTGACGATCGTGTCGAACAGAGGCTTCAGATCCGCACCGGGCACCTCGGGTGAATAGGAGGACGTGCCGAGGCGGGACGAGCAGAAGAGCATGGGCGAATCCAGCTGCTCCGACGTGGCGTCCAGGTCCAGGAGCAGCTCGAGGATCTCATCGACGACCTCGGTGATCCGGGCGTCCGGCCTATCGACCTTGTTGACGACAACGATGACGCGGTGCCCGAGCTCCAGCGCCCGGGAGAGGACAAATCGCGTCTGAGGCATGGGGCCTTCTGAGGCGTCCACTAGAAGGAGGACGCCGTTCACCATTTTAAGGATGCGCTCCACCTCGCCGCCGAAGTCGGCGTGACCGGGCGTGTCCACAATGTTGATTTTATAACCGCCGTACTCGATTGCTGTATTCTTTGCTAAAATGGTTATGCCGCGCTCCCGCTCCAGATCGCCCGTATCCATCACGCGCTCCATAACCGCCTGGTTTTCCCGGAACACGCCGGACTGCTTGAGCATCTCATCGACAAGCGTCGTCTTGCCATGGTCAACGTGGGCGATGATCGCCACGTTTCGTAATTCTTTCATATATATGACACCTTCACCGGTTTGTATTTCTTCAACGAGCATCTATTATACACACGGCGGGGAGTATTTGTAAACAGAATGTTATACGCACTAATATCTGTCACAAAAAACGGTCTATCATTTCACGTGCAATTAGTATATAATATCGAAAAAGCAGATAACACAGTCATATTTCTCTCCGGCGGGGTTTTGAAATGGGATTTTTTGAAAAGCAGATTTCGACAAAAACGGTTTATCGCGGACGTATCGTCACTATCAGGAACGATATTGCGGAGCTCCTGAACGGGCATCATGTCCCCAGGGAGGTCGTCGAGCATCCGGGCGGGGTGGCCATAGTACCCGTGGACGATAACGGCAGCGTACTGATGGTACGCCAGTACCGGTATCCGATGGAGGAGGAGCTTTTGGAGATCCCGGCGGGCAAGCTGGAGTACTGCGAGGATCATTATGACTGCGCCGTGCGGGAGCTGTCGGAGGAGACGGGGTGCACGGCGGAGAAGCTCGTTTATCTCGGGCCGATTTATCCGTCGCCGGGATTTTCAAAGGAAATCCTTTACATATATCTCGCGACAGGGCTTGCCCGGGGCGACGCGCATCCGGATGAGGACGAATTCCTGAGCGTCGAGGCGGTGCCGATAAACGCGCTTGTTGATCAGATCATGGCCGGTGAAATAAAGGACGGCAAAACGATCATCGGTATTTTTAAAGCGCAGAAATATCTTGAACAGAACCTATAAAAAGGGGCATTGATATGGGCAAGACGATTCTTGTCGTCGACGATGAGAAAAATATCGTCGACATACTCAGCTTCAACCTGAAAAAAGAGGGTTACGACGTGATCACGGCTTACGACGGCGAAAAGGCGCTTTTGATGTGCAGGCAGACGCCTCTCGACCTGATCCTTCTCGATGTCATGCTGCCAAGGCTGAGCGGGTTTGAGGTCTGCTCGGCCATCCGCGCGTCGGATGCCCGAACGCCTATTATTATGCTCACGGCCCGCGAGGAAGAAACAGACAAGGTTTTAGGGCTTGAGCTGGGCGCCGACGACTACATAACGAAGCCCTTCTCGATCCGGGAGGTCCTGGCCAGGGTCAAGGCGAATATCCGCCGGACGCTCCAGGCCGCGCCGCCGGAAGAGGTGCGGGCGGAGGGCGTTGTCATCGATCTGGAGCGGTTTGGCGTCTATATCGACGGGAAAAGCGCCGATTTGACGCAGCGCGAGTTTGAGCTGTTCCGGTTTCTCTCGACACAGCCGGGCAGAGTGCTGTCAAGGGAAGAACTGCTGCGCGAGGTGTGGCAGTATGACTATCTGGGCGATCTGCGCGCCGTCGATGTGGCCGTCAGGCGCCTCCGGGAGAAAATTGAGCATGACTCCGCCAAGCCGGAGCATATCATGACCAAACGCGGTGTCGGTTATTATTACGAGCCGTGACAAAGGAGTCGTCCGATGAGCAAGAGCCTGCGGTGGAAATTCATCTTCGTTATTCTGCTTCTGATCGTGCTTCTGATGACGGTCGTCTCGGCCTTTCTGATCCAGGGCGTACAGTCCTTTTACAAGGATGAGTTTATCAGCCAGATGGAAACCGCCTTTTCCGGCGACATGATGTCGGACCTCAAGGGCGCTTTGGATACAAAAGCCCCTGTCGATACGCTTCAGGATGTAATCGGCTATTATTTGGGAAAGCTGGGCGTCGATTATCGGACGCGGCATTATTACATACTCGATGACATGGGCAGGGTTTTGGACAGCTCAACCACCGACGAGAACGTGCAGATAGAGATCACGCCGAATATTCTGAAGGCACTGGGCGGCATCGACGCGTTAACAATCGAATCGAATGCCGAATATATGGATGTCGCGGCGCCTGTTAAGGACGGCGGCGGCAATGTCGGATATATCATCTATATAAGAGACAACAAGCAGACGGTTCGTGACCTTAACAGCGAGCTGATGACGCTGATCGTCGAAGCCGTCGTCGTCGGGCTCGTCATCTCGGTAGCGCTCAGCTATATTTTGTCAAAGACGCTTCTTCAGCCGATTATCGGCATGACAAAGGCGGCCGAGGCCATGGCGGGCGGGGATTTTTCGCGCAAGCTGGTCGTGGAGTCCGGGGATGAAATCGGCATATTGGCCGACACGTTCAATAATATGGCCTATCAGCTCAAGACGACGCTGGAGGAGATCAAAAAATCGGAGGCGCTGCGGCGTGAATTTGTGGCCAACGTGTCACACGAGCTGCGAACGCCGCTGACGAGCATCAGGAGCTACGCCGAAACGCTCACCGAAAACGATGACTTGCCGAGAGATATGGAGAATGATTTCCTGCACGTCATACTCAATGAGAGCGACAGAATGACGAAGATCGTTTCCGATCTTCTGACGCTGTCGCGTTTTGACGCCGGCAGCGGCCAGCTGACGATCGACGCGTTCTCGGTTGAGAATTCAATGCGGGAGGTTTATAACGCGATCGCGATGGAGGCGAGGAAGCACGGCCATGACATCACCATGTCGGTCGAAGACAGCTTGCCGAGGATTTACGGCGACAAGGCGCGGATCGAGCAGGTGATCCTGAACATTCTGTCAAACGCTGTGAAATATACGCCGGACGGCGGGAAGATTGAGATAACGGGCGGCACAACGGGGAACAAGGTCTGGATAAAAATAAAGGACAACGGCATCGGGATTCCGGATGATGATCTGTCACGCATTTTTGACAGGTTTTACAGGGTGGACAAGGCCCGCTCCAGGGAATCGGGCGGCACGGGGCTTGGCTTGTCGATCGCCAGGGAGATCGTTATAAGGCACGGGGGCGACATTCTGATTGAAAGCGCGGCAGGCGGCGGGACAACAGTCACAGTCGTTCTGCCGATCGAGGGGCCGTGTTGTGAATAAGCGTCAGCTTGTCTCTGAAAAAGGCAAAAACATTATCATCGTCCTGCTCCTGTTGAGCGCTGTTTTTCTCGGGTGGCAGTCGCGCCTGTTCGGAAATTCGTCGGTCGGGCTGAACATACTCGACGACAAGGCTCCGGGCGCGTCGGACGACGGCGCGCAAAGCACCGGGACGAAGGGCGTCGGCGAAGCAAGGCCGCTGGGCATTGCCGTGACAAACGACGAAGGCGCGCATTACATCGTTAAATACGATATGGATAAAATCGGCGAGGTCTATAATAACGCGGTGATCATTTTCCGCGAGGCGCTGGGGTCCGCGCGGGCACCGGAGGAAGCCGATGAACAGGAATGGCGAGCGACGCTCCTGGCACCCGGCGTCTATTTCGAGTACATGACGCCGGTTCGGCTGTCCGTTTTGGACGGCTGGTTCGGCGAGGAGATGGCGGAGGACTGGGGAAGCATCTCCGTGCGCCGCCTTTTCGCTGCGGCCGCCGGCGGTGAAACCCGCCTTTATTTTCAGGACGCCGAAACCGGAATTTTTTACGCCGCCGGGACAGCGGCGGCGCCGGAAAGCATCACGAAGCTTTCCGGGCTGTATGCGCCGAACGACGCGTCCTTTGCCTTTGAAGCGATCGGCGCCCCGTCGCTGGAGGCGCCTTACACGCTCGTCATTAAGGACGAGGCGGAGCATCCGAAGCTTGAGGCTAAAAACCCCCTGACGGGAGAGACGCTGGCCGGGGTGCTGCGCAAGCTCGATGTCAGCGAGCATAAAAAACCGATCGTTGACGAAAATGGGAACCAGATCTATCCGGAGGATGATTTCAGGATCGTATTGACGCCTGACGGAACGCTCAGCTTCAAAAGGACGGGAGGCCAGGAGAAATCGGCCGATTCATTGGATGAAAGCGGGGCTGTCGGGCTGGCCTGCCAGGCTGTCGCCGATACGATTGGGAAGTACTGCGGAGACGCCCGCGTGTATTTTGAAGCCGTCAGTTCCATGGGTAACAGTTACCGGGTGACGTTTACATATGTGGCCGCCGGGGGGCGGATTCATCTGGGCCAGGCCGGATATGCCGCTGCCGTCACAATAACGGGCGGCGACATCGGCGCGATGGAGCTCCACTTCAGACATTACAAGGTTTCAAGCGAAAGAAGCAGTCTCATGCCCGAGCTTCAGGCCGCGGCGGCGGCCGGCGGCGCGTTTATGCTGTGTTATACAGACGGCAGCGCCGGCATCCTGGAACCGGCTTGGATCGAGCTTTCACCCAATTCATGAGATTCGGGGGAACAAGTGAAGGTTACAAACATTAAAAAAATCGTCATATGGGCGCTCATCATTGTGAACGCGGCTTTCCTCGCTGTTATCATTTGGCGGACATATGAGGATCGCGCGGCGAAGAAAGAAGCGCTTACGAATCTGAGTATCCTGTTTGACCGGAACGGAATAAATATGAATCCAAAAAATATCCGTGAAGACGGCGAGCTAACCCAACT
>CAZJCH010000078.1:3247-3669 GCA_964544005.1 uncultured Papillibacter sp. | reverse complement strand
ATACCGATAATATCCGCGAGGGCGGCGCGCTTTCCGAATTGAAAATCAACCGGGATACACAGCACGAGCAAAAAATGGCGGAGCTGCTGCTCGGCCCGACGGAGAGGGCAGACCAGGGCGGCGGCATTTATATCTATACCGGATCAGGCGGCTGGGCGGAGTTCAAAAACGGCGGCGCGTTCAGCTTCGCGTTTGACGGTAAGGTTTATGACAGCGCCGCCGGTGCCGAAAACACGGCGAAAAGCATTCTGCGGAAGATGGGTATTGAAGCAGCTTCCGTCACAGTCACCGGAGCACCGGGAAACGAAACGGTCGACGCGGTGTGTGCGTGGGAGCGTCAGCCGATTTTCAATGCGCGGCTCAGGTTTGATTTTGTGGGGGGTACCCTTGCCGGGTTCCGCGGCACATATGCCCCGGGCATC
>CAZJCH010000078.1:2455-3237 GCA_964544005.1 uncultured Papillibacter sp. | reverse complement strand
CATCGAGGAAACGGCAAGCATAACGGACATGTCGTCCTGCGCGACGTCCTTGATGCATTTTCTGAGAGAAGTAAATGCGGAGAGGCTCAGCTGCACGCGGATTACAAGTGTAGACCCGGGCTATTATCTCGAGGCGCCCGGAGAGGGCGTCGTCGCAGTCTGGCGCGTTGACACAGAAAACGGTATCTATTATGTCGACGCTGTAACGGGAAGCATCAGGCCGGACACGCAATAAACCATATTAATGAAAACGCGATACGCCGCTGTGAAAACACATTTGTCAGCATGGTATTGCAAAAAAATTTCCCATATAGTATAATTGGGCGAAAAAATTGTTTATAATCGGGTAATACTGTAAACGATGAAACTCGTTGAGAGGGTGGGCCTGTGACAAAATACATCATAAACGGCGGGATACCGCTGCATGGTGAAATCGTCGTCAGCGGCGCGAAAAATGCTGCTGTCGCAATCATTCCAGCGGCTCTGATGGTTGACGGCGTCTGCCGTATTGAGAATATTCCTCAGATTTCCGACGTGACGATGCTATTAAACATACTTAAGCAGATGGGTGCCGAAATCCGAACAGTCAACAGGCATACGATGGATATCGACTGTACCGGTGTCAAAACGTCTGAGGCGACGTTTGATATGATGCGCCGGATTCGCGCGTCCTACTATCTCATCGGCGCAATGCTCGGGCGCTTCGGGACGGCGAAGGTCGCCATGCCCGGCGGCTGCAATTTCGGCGGCGTCCGGCCGATTGATCAGCATATCAAGGGCTT
>CAZJCH010000078.1:0-2445 GCA_964544005.1 uncultured Papillibacter sp. | reverse complement strand
ATATCAGAAACGGCATTGTTTTCGCGGAGACAAACGGCCGGATGGATGGGGCGCCCATATATCTCGATGTCGTTTCGGTGGGCGCGACGATCAACATCATGCTGGGCGCGACGCTTAGTAAAGGCAGGACGATCATTGAAAACGCCGCCAAGGAGCCGCATATCGTCGACCTCGCGAACTTCTTGAACTCGATGGGTGCCGATATCCGCGGCGCCGGCACGAACGTCATCAAAATCAACGGCGTTGGTAAGCTCACGGGCGGGTTTTACTCGATCATCCCCGACCAGATCGAAGCGGGCACCTATATGGCCGCCGTCGCCGGAGCGGGCGGCGAGGTCACCATAAAAAATGTGATTCCGAAGCACCTGGAGTGTATTTCGGGTAAGCTGCGGGAGATGGGTGTCGAGGTCGAGGATCTGGAGGACGCCGTTATTGTTCGAAGAAACGGCGCAATTTTGAGAACGAACGTCAAGACGATGCCGTATCCCGGTTTTCCGACCGATATGCAGCCCCAGATTTCCACGCTCCTGTGCTTTGCCGAGGGTACGAGCATCGTGACGGAGGGCGTCTGGGACAACAGGTTTAAATACGTCGACGAGTTGGCAAAGATGGGCTGCCAGATCCAGGTCAGCGGACGGACGGCCGTGATCGAGGGCGTCGGAACCCTGACGGGCGCGCCTGTGAAAGCGGGCGACCTGAGAGCGGGCGCGGCGCTTGTTATCGCCGGCTTATCCGCTACCGGCACGACGGAGATTGAGGGCATCAGCTATATTGAACGCGGATACGAGGATATCGTGGAGAAGCTGAAGGGACTCGGGGCAGACATCTCGGTTGTATCCCTGCCGGATGAGGATGTCGCGGAACGCGAGGCAGTATAACATTCCATGAAAAGAGCGTGTAGGGCGGGGGCTTGCTCCCGCCATTAGTTTGCTTCCGTCAATTAAATCATCTCCGCATGAAGGGTTGTCTCTTATGAAAATCTGTACATTGGCCAGCTCGTCGTCGGGCAACTGCACGCTCGTGTCTCAGGGCGGCACGCATCTCCTGATTGACGCCGGCATTTCGCTCCGGCGCATCACGGCGAGCCTCAAGCATTTCGGGATAACGCCGGACGAGCTCCAGGGTGTGCTCATAACCCACGAGCATTCCGACCATATAGGCGGCATCAAAATGCTTGTCAAATATCATAATATGCCCGTTTTCGCACCCCTAGGCGTCGCGGAGGCCCTATGCGCCATCCTGCCGGAGGCGAAAGACTGCATCAACTGGTTTCGTGCCGGTACTGATTTTGTGCTCGGCGAAATTGCGGTGAGAAGCTTTCTGACGCCGCACGATACGCCGGAGAGCGTAGGGTACCGGTTTGAAACGGGGCAGGCGTCGCTGGCGTATGCCACCGATACCGGGTGCGTGACGCAGACGATTCTGGATGCGGCGCTGGGCGCCGATATGGCGGTGATCGAGGCAAACCACGATATCCGCATGCTCAAATGCGGCAGCTATCCCGCGTACCTAAAGCGGCGGATCCTGTCGGAGCGGGGGCATCTTTCCAATGACGACAGCGGCCGACTGGCGTCACGGCTGGCAGCTTCCGGGACGAAAAGAATCGTCCTGGCGCATCTGAGCAAGGAGAACAACACGCCGCGGCTGGCATTTGACACAGTAGGGAGCGCGCTGAAGCGGGAGGGGGCCGTCGTCGGCGGGGACGTTGAGCTCGATACGGCGCCGGCGGATGAGATGGGGAAGCTTTACATATTATAGATGGAGAGAACAAATGCTTCAGATCAGGCTGATCTGCGTCGGGAAACTAAAAGAAAAATTCTATTTTGACGCTTCAAAAGAGTATTTGAGCCGGCTGTCGGGTTATTGTAAAATAGAGGTGGAAGAAATCTCCGAATCGCGCCTGTCAGAGCGGCCCTCCGAGGCAGAGCTTGCTGCCGCGCTGAAGGCGGAGGCTGATTCGATCACCGGTAAGCTCATCAAGGGCTGTGCCGTAATCGCCCTGTGCGTCGAGGGGACGCAGACAGACAGCGAGGGACTGGCGGCTCGGCTTGATCAATACGCGTCACAGGGCGTATCCAGACTTTGCTTTGTCATCGGCGGTTCATACGGCCTGCACCCCTCGGTCAAGGAGCGGGCCGATTTCAAGCTCTCCATGTCGCGCATGACGTTTCCGCACCATCTGGCCCGCGTCATGCTGCTGGAGCAGCTTTACCGGGGTTTCAAAATTCTCGAGGGCGGGAAGTATCATAAATAATCACAGAGGAACGACACAGGGGCCGTTCCCTGCAAAGGAAATACACGATCGCTTGCATTTGGAGGTTGCTGCAATGAAAAACTGGGGATTCAGAAAAAAGAAGAAGCTGGCGGCCGATGTGAAGGCCGCACCGGACGTCTTCCGCTGGAAAGACTGCCTGGCCAAGTATGGCCCGACCGCCGCCGCTGCAA
>CAZJCH010000077.1:0-8717 GCA_964544005.1 uncultured Papillibacter sp. | reverse complement strand
ACAAACTGCATTGTGGCGTTGCAGAGAGCGTCAAAATCCTTTCCGAGAACAGTCTTGCGTCTTCCTCCCGGCTTGCCGCAGCCACCACAATTTCCGCAGACATTTACATTTGCCCAGGCGATTTCTTTTATATGCTCGTCAACCATTGCGCTGACATATTTACGGTTATCCTCGCCGTCAGACCAGTAGGCCCAGCTGTCGGATTCCTCCGCAGACCAGATGGTCCAAGGGCCGGGTACGCTGTCAGAGCCGTCGACCCATAAAGCGCAGACGGTCCTGCCATTGCACTTGACATCCCAATACTTATCGGATTCACCCAACGGCAATCCCTTCGCCTCTATGTACGCAATAAAACCCAACGCGTTTTTTTGTGCGCCGCCTTCAAGAACACTTTTGATAGCATTTTTGATTTCCTGTGCTGCCATGATTTTCTCCCTTCGTTAATCAAGTGGTATATAGCAGTCTAAAATAACATAGCCGTTTTCGTCCGGCACGACTGAACGTGATTGATGATATAGGTCAAGACAAGACAGGGGGACGGTTCATTTGTCTTATCACGCGGGCTGGTGCGACACGAACCAGAAGCTGTCGTCATGCAGCTTCAGCGTAAGGATGGCATCCTGGCTGTACAGGCGGACGAGCTCGCCCTGCCGTTCTCCGCTGATGCAGGCGAAGGACTCGCCCCCGGGATCGCTGGCAAAGGTATAGTACGTGTCGGACGCCTTCAGGTAAGGCAGCTTTTCTGTTCCTATGCCGCTATGGTCCTCCAGCGAAATGCCCATATATTCTTTTAAAGCCTTATCTACGGTAGCCGCGGAGTGTTTATGAATGGGCACAGGCATGCTGTCAAGCGTCTCGAAGGTGCTGAAGTTCCAATTCTCCGCATCCTTCAGCGTCTGAAATTCGGTTTCGTCCGTCACAAGGCCGTCACATGGCAAGTTCCACAGCAGCTTGACAAGATTGATGTCCTGCGGCCTGTCATAATAGGAGGTGAGAAATTGGTTGACCGGCTTGCTGCCCGTGCCGGGGACGGGATCGCCCTCCTCGTCATACGCCTGATACTCAAAGATCTTGTTGTATGACGCCAGCTCCTCCGCTGTGAGCGGCACGGCTTCAGCTGCCGTCAAAAGCGGTCCCCCGTTTTCAAACTCACTGAAATGATACGGCGGCGCCTCCTCGATTCCCCTGCCGTCCGCCTGAATGAAAAAGTATCGCTTCGCGCCGTAGATATCCCGGAAGGATATGCCGTTGACCGGGAATATCTCCGGCGAAAATATATCCGCCACAAACGGCTTGTCAGGTGAAAACTCGTCCAGCGAGAACAAGACCTCCCCCTCGGAGAAGGTAAACTGATCTCCCGTGTCATCGTAATTAATGGTTATAAAAGCAAATTCTTTCATGACCGTATCCGTCCAGATGATGATCCTTTCAAGCTCCTCAGCAGCGTATTCATGATACGACGCATATTGGCCGAGCAACTCCTCCGTTGCGATGGCAATATGAAAATTCTCCAAAACTGAGTCCACATAGAAGGACGGTGCCGGGCTCGGAGGTGTTTCCGATTGTGCAGGAGACGGCGGCATCTCCGATTGCACAGAGACCGACGGTGTTTCAAGCAGGACAGCGGCCGGAGGTTCGGCTTGGTTGCAGCCATCGATCATGAGGATAATGACGAAGACCATTGTCAGAACGCATAATTTTAGTTTCATTCTTACACCTCGAACGATAAGGCACGGAGGACGGTCCTCCTGCTTTATCAGAAAAAATCCCTAGTATGTTTTATCACGATTGGCAAAAATATGCAACAAAAAGCAGGAGACCCGTCTCCTGCTTCATTTCTTGTTTTATCTTTCTTATTTCTTACTCTTTCTCCCCCGCCGCATCTCTTTCCCGGACCGCGTGAAACCCTTCGCAGATGTTGGCGATTTTCATGCAGAACACCGGGTTTTCGGGGATGAACTCGTACATCAGGTCGTTGTGGTAAAGATGAAAACTACGGCCGGAGTCGAAGGGGAGGTAACGGATGGACGGGGTGGGGAACCGAAGCGTGACGTCTTTTCCGTACTGGGTGCCGCCGTAGGTGTAATTGTCCCGGTCGGCGGTGAAAACGCCGCTGCCGATGGTTTCGGTGCCCTTGCCATCCGTTTTGAGCATCGCCAATTGGACGGGCTCGGAGACAGAAAACGCTGCGTCGGCGGCGATTTTTTCCGTCTCCCTTTCGATCTGCCAGAGCTGCCAGTCGCCCACGTGCCCGAACCGGCTTTTACCGTCCCAGCGCAGGTGGCCGTCCTCGCCGTAGCGGGCTTTCAGGCCGCAGCCCTTGCAAATCACCGCGTCGCCCTGGGCTACAAAGGTGTACGTCCTGCCGCAGTCCGGGCAGATATATAAGATATTCTCCAGCCCGTGGGCCAGGTCTTCGCCGCGGTAGACGTAGCCGGCGGTTTTCTGCCACGCGTAGCTGTCGTGGAAGATGCTCTTTTTGATCTCCTCGAGTATCTCCGCGACAGACAGCGCCGCCACCTGTTCTTTTGTCAATACAAGCCTGACCGTGCTCTCGACGCGTCCCTTCCGGGCGCTTAATGCCCAGGGCGGGTTGCAGAAATACGAGCCGCCCGTTAATATACTGACGACGGGTACGCCCGCCTTTTTGATGAATTTGGCGATGGCGCCGCTGTTTTCAATCGAAATGCCGTTGATGGAGATCTGCCCCTCGGGGTAGATGCCCACGACGCCGCCCTGCTTCAAGACGTCGAACATTTTCACGATGGTGCCCGTATCGTTCTGGTACAGGCTCTTGGGGATCGCCCGGGCCGTTTTCATCACCCAGCCCAGCCCCTTGAAGTGAAAATACTTCCGCGCCACTACAAAGTTGATGCGCACCGGGAAAAACGCCCGGACGGCGTAGACAAAATCGTAAAAGCTCGTGTGATTGCCCACCATGATAAACGGAGGCTTGACCCCGCCCGGCAGCCTTGACACAAGCTTATGCCTCTTGACCGCCGCGGCGTACGCCGCCACAAGGCCTCCAAGCACCGTATACCGGACACGCCCCGGCCTCTTGATGCGGCTTCTGACGCCGCTTTTCTCTCTCATACCCTATCAGCTCTTTCACGTCGAAATCCGCCTTAACGCCGTTATACCATACTGCGGCGGATTTAGCTATAAAAAATATTTCCCGCCGTTTGACAAAAACAAGGTGCTTGCTGTATTATATGAATTCGCTGTGTTATATAAATGGCTGACAGATATTTTGTTAACATAAGGATTGTAACCATCATGCCAAACGAACTACAAACAGAGGTCAATCGCCGGAAGACCTTTGCCATCATTTCGCACCCGGACGCCGGCAAAACGACGATGACCGAAAAGCTTTTATTATACGGTGGGGCAATCCGGCTGGCGGGCACCGTCAAGGGGCGCAAGGCCAGGCAGTACGCCGTGTCTGACTGGATGGAGATTGAAAAGCAGCGCGGCATCTCCGTCACCTCCAGCGTCTTGAATTTCGACTACGACGGCTACCGCGTGAATATTCTGGACACGCCGGGACACCAGGACTTCAGCGAGGACACGTACCGTACGCTCGTCGCCGCCGACAGCGCCGTCATGCTTATCGACGGGGCCAAGGGCGTCGAGGCACAGACGAAAAAGCTGTTCCATGTCTGCCGGTTGCGCGGCATCCCCATCTTCACCTTCGTCAACAAGCTGGACAGGGCTTGCAAAAATCCGCTGGCCTTAATGGAGGAGATCGAGGAGACGCTCGGTATCCGCTCCTGCCCCATGAACTGGCCCATCGGCACCGACGGCGATTTCAAGGGCGTCTATGACAGGGAGCACTTCAAGATCGAGCTCTTCGAGGGCGGCAGGCACGGACAAACGATGGCCGAGTCCGTGACAGGTGACGTGGACGACAAGCGCTTTGAGGCGCTTTTGGGCACGCACCTGTACAGTAAGCTCTGCGAGGAGATATCGCTTTTGGATATCGCCGGCGACCAATTCGATATGGAAAAGGTCCAGCAGGGCGAGCTGACGCCCATGTTCTTCGGCAGCGCCATGAACAACTTTGGCGTCCGCCACTTCCTGGAGACGTTTTTGCGCCTGGCGCCCTCCCCCGGCGGAAGGGACCACAGCGCGGGCCGTATTGCGCCCGACGATCCGGACTTCTCCGGCTTTGTGTTTAAAATCCAGGCCAACATGGACAAGGCCCACCGGGACCGCATCGCCTTTATCCGCGTCTGCTCCGGCAAATACGAAAAGGGCATGGAGGTCACCCATGCCCGGACGAAAAAGAAGGTGCGCCTCTCCCAGTCCACCCAGTTCATGGCCCAGGAGCGTACCGCCGTGGAGGAGGCTTACGCCGGGGACATTATCGGTGTCTTCGACCCCGGCACGTTTAAAATCGGCGACACGCTCACCGGCGGAGCGAAGCCCTTCCAGTTCGAGGGCATCCCCATGTTCCCCGCCGAACATTTCGCCGAGGTTTCCGCCAAGGACGCCTCCAAGCGCAAGCAGTTCCAGAAGGGCATACAGCAGCTGTCGGAAGAAGGCGCCATCCAGGTCTTCAAGGACCCGAACATCGGCCTCGAGACCTTCATCATCGGCGTCGCCGGCGTCCTTCAGTTCGAAGTTTTGGAATACCGCCTCAAAAACGAATACAACGCCGACATTCATCTGAGAACCCTCCCCTACACCCTCGCCCGCTGGGTCGTCGCCGAGAGCTTCTCCAAGCAAAACATCGGCTATTACGACGCCGCCCTCGTGGAGGACCAGTATGCCCGCCCCGTCGTTCTCGCCAACAACGAGTGGACGCTGCGGTATATACTGGATAAGAACAAGGGCGTCGAGCTTCTCGATATCGCCCCGCCGGTGGAGGAATAGAATAGGAATAACCATTGTATCATCGTAGGGACGGCAAGGCACAAGACTGGGCGGGTTTGAACCCGCCCCTACATGGTTTATCGTATATAGAGCCTCTTTTACAAAAGACGGTTCTCTGTTTTAGAGCAGAGAACCGTCTCCTTGTGTTCTTGTGTTCTTGTGTTCTTGTGTTATTCTACTGCTTCGGGAGGGCGTAGAGCTCGGCGATGCTCATGCCGAAGCGTTCTTGGACGAACTGCTCAAAGTAGGCCAGCGGCATATCGTAAAATTCATCGCCCTGCGTTCCATAGAATTCGTTGAAAATCTGCGCGACTTCATCGGGATGCCCCGCGTGTTCACCCGTTGTGGGGTAGTAGTCGTATGACGCGCCGCCGTCCTTGTCGAGTGCTATGTGATACATATCCTCGTCGCTGTAATACCACATTATCAGGCTGTACCCGTTGACATTGCTGTCACTCAGCTCGATGTTCCAGCCGTCGGCAAACGCGCCCCATTCCGGCCTTGTGATGGCCACCGACTTATAGTGCGGCTCGCGCTCCTCATAGACGCCGCACACTCCATCCTCATCAAAGCCGAAGCCGAGCTTTACCAAAGAGAGCTCCGGCTCAACGTATTCGCCCAGCGGGGTATTGAGCTCCTTGCTCTCCTGCAGGATCAGTACGGTAGCGCCAAACCTGCTGTCGAATATAAGGGTGTTTTTTATCATGCCATAGGGGATGCCGGCGGACGGATGCCCATTCCACTCACCCCATTCGCATTCAAGGTTATCGGTGACGCCCTGCTGCACCGCCTCGGCGTCGTCAACATAGTATTGCACTGCAACGGCGGCCTCTTTATTCTGCAGGTTCACCTCGATGCTGCATTCTGCAAAGTCCGTCTCGATATCGACGTATTCCTTGACTGAAGCCAGGGCGTTCATGTTGTAGTTATCCCGTACGAGGGCGGTGTATTTCTCCATGTCCGCTGCGGGCACGTCGAAGGCGATCTCAATGGTGCATGCGCCGTTTTCGTGCTTCTCGTCGTGGGGCTTGGTTTGTTTTATCGTGACCACGCGGCCGTCCGTGCCGGTAAACTCGCAGTAAGCATTGTCTGAATACTCCTGGAAGCGGTCATTCTTTTCTTCCTCCGAGAGCCCCGCTACCGCTATATCCGCCTGGTAAGCCACGGCCGCATACATATTGCCCTCGGCGGTTATATAAAGCGTGTAGGGATTCCTACCCTCCAGCTTTGCGGAGCCTTTTGTAAAGGACGCAGCGAAAACGGTAAAATAATCGGGCATTTGCATATCGGCAAGGGGGTTGAAATCGCTGCCGAATATGTCCGTCGGCGCGTAAGGCTCCCGCTCCGGGGCGGCTGATTCGGGCGCGGCGGACGGCTCGGTCGTTTCCGGCGCGGCTGTCTCCGGCTCAGCGGACGGCGCAGTTGTTTCTGGCGGAGGGGACGGCTCGGTTGTTGTCCCGGAAGTCTGCCCGGAACATGCCGCCAACGCAGCGGCGAGCAGAACGATGAGTAACACTGTCAGAAATCGTTTCATTTTCATTCCTCCACAATACGATAGCTTTTTGCCGTTTAAACCGTTTATTTGTTTATCTGTATATATATTGTAATTATCGATTTATTTGCGGAAAAGATGAGCCGAAACCTCCAATTTTATACGTTGAAAGACGGTTCCCTGTCCATCACAGAGAACCGTCTTTGCTTTACTGTTAAGCTACGCCCTCACGCCCTAAAGAGGCGGAGCAAGGTGATATAGGACTGCTGGTACGTGTACATGCCCTTGGGGTCGAATCGATCGCCGCCGACGCCGCCCATGACGGTTTTCCCGGAGACCTGATCGGACGTGGAGGCGACAAAGGCAATGGGGTCCTTTGCCCAGGGAGAGAAGGCGCCGGCGTCCTGGAAGGCGGGAGGCGCGCCGCTTGCCTGTATGTTCAGGACGAGGGCCAGATTATGCAGCATCTTGGCCGCCTCCTCCCTCGTGATCGCGTCCCCGCCGTCAAAGCTGCCGTCGCCGCGCCCACCGACAATGCCGAGCGCGTTTGCCGCGAGCACGCTTTGATTGACCGTATCTGTAAACGCGCTGTAATTGATGACGGCACCCTTTTCACTGAGGATATCATCGATGGCCTTGCCCGTTTTTAGCTCAAGCAGGTTGATGGCAAGGCGGCAGAAATCAAGCCGGGTGATGTTTGTCGTGTAGGCGCCGTAAAACGTCTCAGGCACGAGCCCGGAGTCCAGGGCAAGCGTGACCTCCTCCCGCGCCCAGGAGGACGGCGCGTCCAGCGGGGCAGCCGTATAGCCCGCCTTAAAGGTCACGGCGCCGCTCGTGAGCTTCGTCAAGGTATACGTCTTTGTTTCCGTGAATCCGGCGCCGTCGTTGAAAACAGCGGTGAGCTCATAGTTCCCGGCCGCCAGCTTCGAGGTGTCCAGCGTATATTTGTAAGGGAGCGCCGTCGGCGCCGCCAGCCATTTTCCCGATAGGTAATAGGTGACCGTCATGCCCTTGCCGTAAAGCGTATGGCCGTAAGCCGACAACTGCACCTTATCCGCCACCTCCGCGAAATCCGGGAGCTTGACATAAACGGGCGCGTCCTGGCCGTACTCTGAAACAAGTGTCGGATTTGCCGCAACGGCGGCGTTATACGATGACCGGACGGCGGCGCTGTCGGCCAGCAGGTACTTTGTGTCGCCATAGTTATTGTCAAAGTAGACGATGCCCTTGATATTCGGGTACACCATAGTTAAAACGGTGTAGCGCTTGGCGATTTTCGCTGCGGCATCCTCATTGGAACCGCCGGTGGCCGTCGCATAATTCGAACCGCCCTCCGTAATAATGACGGGCTTGCGGTGCGCCACAGCCACCTGATTGACCTCCTGCATGGACAGGACGCAATCGGAAAAGAGCCCCCTGCCGAAATACATGCTATCATCGTCGTCGGCTGTCTGACCGGCCTTGACGGCGCTGCTCGTATATAGGGAGACGCCGACCCAGGCGACCCAGGCGTCCCCGGGATAAAAATCTTCCATATCCGAACCCCAGGAGCCAACGCAGGCGGGGGACCACACAAGGGCCACATTCGGAGCCAGGGCACGGGCCAGCTTCGCCACATGGATATAGGCGTTTTTGAACAGCACGGGATCCATTTCCCACAAATTCATCTCGCCGCCGATCCTGAGCAGCACGGGGCTTTCCAGTGTCGCCAGATATTGAAGTGTTTCCTTAATGTTGCCATCGCAGGCACCGGTTAAAATTTTGCGAGCCGTCTCTATCTCCTCTGGGAAGTTGAGGGCGATATGTATGATATGCCTGCCATCATCAAAGGGCGCGATTTGCCATTCAAATCCGCCTTCTTCCGCCCCTGCGATCCCTGCGATCTCGCTGCCGAGCTGCACGTAAATGGAGGCGATGGATTCGCTTAATATCTCCTGGCCGTTGATCGGCTCATGCCTGCCGTTGGCGTCCGCCTCGGCATATACCGAGCGGCCGTAGCACGTGCCGGAGACGGGCTCATGCTTCGCCCCGTAATAAACGGCGGCGTCGGGGCTGCTTGTGAGGGCATAGACCTCTGTCATGGGATCCAGCTTCCGGGCTCTGGCCGAGGCCCCGATGACGTAGCCCATAGAGTTGAGGTATTCCGCAACGGCGGCAAACTTCTCCGCGTTGTCGATCGCCGCGGCGTAATTGCCCCGGCGTTCAAAAATCGCGCGCTCGTACCGGTCTCTATAAATAACAAGGCTCATACCCGCGATATCCTCATTAATGGGGTACTTCGCGTAAAAAGCCAGCATTTTGTCCCCGGCGCTCAATATCGCATCCTCGTTTCCGGATTCGACGGCCTTAT
>CAZJCH010000076.1:1059-8741 GCA_964544005.1 uncultured Papillibacter sp. | reverse complement strand
CGGCTCCGGACCCGCCGGCTTGACATGCGCCGGAGACTTGGCGCTTGCCGGCTGCGACGTCACCATTTTCGAATCCCTACACGAGGCGGGCGGCGTTTTGATTTACGGCATACCCCAGTTCCGTCTTCCGAAGGAAATCGTCAAAAAGGAAGTCGAGCGCCTTGAGAGCATGGGCATCACTATCAACAAGGATTATGTCATCGGCCGGTCAATCACTGTCGACGAGCTGTTTGAGAGCGGCTTTGAGGCTGTCTTTATCGGCAGCGGTGCCGGTCTTCCCGAATTTCTAAAAATCCCCGGCGAGTCCCTCTTGGGCGTCTACTCGGCCAACGAATACTTGACGCGCATCAATCTGATGAAATCCTATAAAGAGGGCTATGACACCCCAGCCGTCCAGAGCAAGGTCGTCGCCGTCGTCGGCGGCGGAAACGTCGCCATGGATGCCGCCCGATGCGCCCAGCGTATGGGCGCCGAAAAAGTATATGTCATCTACCGCCGCTCCATGGACGAGCTCCCCGCTCGTAAGGAAGAGGTCCATCACGCCATTGAGGAAGGGATTGAGTTCAAGCTCCTCAACAACCCTGTCGCAATCCTCGGCGACGAGAACGGCCGCGTCAAGGCCATCGAGTGCGTCCGCATGGAGCTGGGCGAGCCCGATGCTTCCGGCCGCCGCCGTCCCGTCCCTGTCGAGGGCTCCAACTTCACGCTCGATGTCGACACCGTTGTCATATCCGTCGGCACAAGCCCGAATCCCCTTATAAAATCCACGACAAAGGGCTTGGAGTCTAACAAGCACGGCTGCCTCATCGCCGACGAGTCCGGCGCCACGACGCGCGAAGGCGTCTTCGCCGGCGGCGACGCCGTCACCGGAGCCGCCACCGTCATCCTCGCCATGGGTGCCGGCAAAACAGCTGCAGCGTCGATCATGAAGTATATCGACGGTAAGGGCAATTAAAGAAAGCACAAAAATAAAACGGCTGCGGAGCTCTTCTCCGCAGCCGTTATTCTATAATCCTCTTATTTTGCCAGGAAGCAATCGATATCCTTCTCGAGATACTTTGTATCCACATCGTCGTCTACGACAAGCTTCAGGTCGGTCTCAATGGTGCAGAGCATCAGTCCTAGAAGGGACTTGGCGTCGGCATATCCGCTTTTGCCGTGCACCCAGATATCAAAGGGGTATTTTTCAGCAATCTTGTTCAGCTTTTGAGCGTCTTCAGATGTTGGAATCCTGATATTAAAAGTCATTTTAATATCCCCTTTCAAAATTTGATTTATTTCAAATGACATGTTATAAGTTGTGTATCAATAATACAGTATAAACAGGCCCTCGTCAAGCGTTTTGCTTCCATACTGTGCCTGAATTAAACCTTTTCCTGCCTATACTTTCAGGTCGGCTTGAGCGCTGTTCATGAGCTCCTGCACATCGGAAAGAAGCGGCGTGACATATTGCTCCAGGAACTCAGTGACTTGCTCCGGCGCGCGTCCGATATACCTCGCCGGGTCAAGCTCCGCTTGGATCTCAGCCTCAGAGAGGCTGAACAGCTGATCGCCGGCAATGCGCTTTACGAGATCATTGGGAAGCCCCTGCTCTTTGACGGTATTGCCTGCGGCGATGGAGTGGACACGGATGGCCTCGTGCAGCTCCTGACGATTACCGCCCTTTTTAACGGCGCGCATCATGATGTTTTCCGTTGCCATAAACGGCAGTTCATCTTGAATATGCTTCTCAATGACCTTCGGGTAGACCTTAATCCCTGACGCCACGTTGAGATAAATATTCAAAATCGCGTCGACGGCCAGAAACGCCTCCGGTATTGAAATGCGTTTGTTCGCTGAATCGTCCAGCGTGCGCTCAAACCACTGGTTATAAGATGTAAAAGCGCCGTTGAGCGCATCGTTAATAACATACCGGGCCAGCGCGCAGAGGCGCTCGCAGCGCATGGGATTCCTCTTGTACGGCATCGCCGACGAGCCGATCTGCTTTCCCTCGAAAGGCTCTTCGCATTCCTTAAGATGGCTCAGGAGACGCATGTCGGTTGCGAATTTCCCGGCACTCTGCGCAATGCCCGAGAGCGTCGCCAGCACGCCGGCGTCAATTTTTCTTGAGTATGTCTGACCGGATACCGGCACGACGCCGTCAAAGCCCATTTCCGCCGCGATAAGCTCTTCCATTTTATTTATTTTTTCGTGATCCCCGTCAAACAGCTCCATGAAGCTGGCCTGTGTCCCCGTCGTCCCCTTCGAACCCAGCAGCTTTAGCGTGGAAAGCCTGTACCCCACCTCATCGACGTCGTAAAGGAGCTCATTGATCCAAAGCGTCGCGCGCTTTCCCACCGTCGTCAGCTGGGCCGGCTGAAAATGTGTAAACCCGAGCGTGGGTGTTGCCTTATACCGATCGGCAAAGTCCGAAAGGCGCGCGATAACACACAAGAGCTTTACACGAATGAGTTCCAAACCCTCGCGCATAAGGATGATGTCCGTATTGTCGCCGACATAGCAGCTTGTCGCGCCAAGATGAATGATCGGAAATGCCTTTGGGCAGACCTTTCCGAACGCGTGGACATGCGCCATCACGTCATGGCGAAGCTCCTTCTCCATTTTGGCCGCGTACTCGTAATCAATATCGTTAATATGCGCTTCCATCTCCGCGAGCTGATCGCTTGAGATGCTTAGGCCAAGCTCCTTCTCGGCTCTCGCCAGCGCGACCCACAACCTGCGCCATGTCGAAAACTTCTTATCAGCGGAGAATAGGTACAGCATCTCGTCGCTGGCATACCGCGAGGATAATGGTGACTCATATGTGTTTGTGGGCATATATCATGTTCCTTTCAATGGAGTATTGCGGTTTTTACAAATCATGTAGGGGCAGACCTCGAGTCTGCCCTCCAATGTCATGCTTTGCAACCCTCGAGAGGGCAAACACAAGGTTTGCCCCTACGGGAAATTCAAGAGGCTGCCTCATAACGAGACAGCCTTATTATATAACATTTTGTCAGCTTTTTCTATCCCTTCAGAAATTTTTCCAGCCTGTCGAGGCCTTCTTTGATGTTCTCCATCGACGCGGCATAGGTCCAGCGGACGAAGTTCGGCGCGCCGAAGCCGCTGCACGGAACGACGGCGACGAGTCCTTTTTCCAGGAAAGCCAGCGCGAAGTCGTCCCCGTTATTGATGACGCGCCCGCCAAGCGTTTTGCCGAGCAGCTTCTCGACATTCATCATGATATAAAACGCACCGTCCGGATTGATGCAGCTGACGCCGTCAATCGAATTCACGCGCTGTACAATATAGTTTCTCCGCTCCTCGAAGACATCGCGCATTTCAAGAATACCCTCCTGCGGACCGTTTAAGGCCTCAAGAGCGGCAAACTGTGATATGGTGCTGGGCGCGCTGGTGGCGTGGCTCAAATAATTCTCCATGACCTTGGCAATTTTACTGTTGGAGGCTGAATACCCTATGCGCCAGCCTGTCATCGCGTAGGATTTTGAAACGCCGTTGATGATGATTGTACGATCCTTAATGTCTTCACCAAGGGAGGCCATACTGACGAATTCCTTGTTGTCATAGACAAGCCCGTAATATATCTCATCCGATATGATATAAAGGTCATGCTTCACGCAGACATCAGCCAGCGCTTTAAGTTCTTCCCCGCTGTACAGCATGCCCGTTGGGTTGGACGGATTATTGATAATGATGAGCTTTGATTTATCCGTGACAGCCGCTTCCAGCTGACCGGCTGTAATTTTAAAACCGGCCGATTCCTCCGCGTTAATGACAGATGGGATGCCGCCGGCCATCTGAACAGCTTCCTTGTAGGTGACCCAGTACGGGGCGGGAACGATCACCTCGTCTCCGGGATTGATTAGCGCCATCAGAGCGACGAACACGTTGTGCTTGGCACCGCTTGCAATGACGATCTGCGTATAGTCATATTCAATGCCGCAGTCCGCCTTCAGCCTGGCGGCGGCCGCCTTGCGCAGCGGGATGATTCCGCCCGCCGGCGTATACTTCGTCTGGCCTTCCCTGATGGCTTTAATTGCCGCTTCCTTGATATTATCGGGTGTGTCGAAATCAGGCTCTCCGGTACCGAAGCCGACGACAGCAAGGCCGTCCGCCTTCATTTGCTTGGCGAGTGCGTCCACTGCAAGCGTCGTGGACGCCTGCACCTGAGATGCGATTCTCGATAATTCCTTCATTCTTCATACCCCTTATCACAATACCGATGCTGTCTGTTTCGGAATAATTTGTTTAGTATGCGCAGTTTTACATTATTATAATAGCATTCCTGCAATTTTGCAAGCATAAAGCTCATCAAATATTATATTTTGCATCTTTCACAAAGCAAAGATTCATTACCCTTATGATTTATCATGTTCTGACAAAAAAACTTTCAGGATTGCTTTTAAGAGAGAAAACCGGCAGGCTGTTCCGATCAGTCCGCCGGTTTTCTCATATTCAGCTATAGCTCTTTGACGTATCGATTGCGATCGATTTCGTTTCGTTGATCCAATCGACGCCGAAATCAAGTGCCATGCCGATATCCCGAAGCTTTAAGTAATTCCGCCCGTTGATGATATATGCCGTCAGATTTATTTCATTGCCGTTCAGATAGACTTTTGACAAGGTCCGGGACGCTGTCACGCTGGACGCTTCACCCGAAATGACGAGTTCGCCGCCCACAGGCGTATAAGGCAGTCCGGTTGTGATGTAAATGACGCTGTAGACGGGGTCGAATGTGATATCGAACTGCTTGCCCGTACTGCTCAAAATGTACGCAATATCCCTCAGCTTGAAATAATTGTTGCCGTTGAAATGATACGCTTCAAACTTTACGGGGGTTCCGTTGACCGTCACATCGGATTTTGTGAGGGATGCATTGACTGTCAAAGGTGCGAACAGGATGCCGCAGGTCTTGGCGTAATTTTCGGCAGCCGAGCCTTCCGGCGCATATAGGGTCAGCTGACTGCAGCCTTGAAACGCGTCCTGTCCGACGCGTGTTGATTTGCCCGCAAAAATGACGGTATTCAGATTGCTGCACCCGGTAAAAGCATTGAATTCCACTTCCGTCACGGCTGCCGGAATATTGAACGTGGTCAGGGACGTGCAGTCCGCGAACGCCCTGCTGCAGATCCGCGTCACGGACGGCGGAATGGAAATCAGGGACAGGCCGCTGCAGCCGTTGAACATCCATTGTTCGATCGTGGTCATGCCTTTTGGGAGCACGATCGACTTGAGGCTGCTGCATTCTGAGAAGGCAAATTGGCCGATGTATGTTATTCTGTTTGGGATATCGATCGACGTGAGTTTGGTGCAGCCTGTAAAAGCGCCGTCTTTTATCGTATCCACAGTGCCCGGTATCGTATAGCTTGTGACAGCCGCCGGGACAAAGTAGAGTATTTTGCCGTCCTTCGATATTATCGGTGATGTCAGAGCGGTTTTTGAAAAGGCGGAACCACCGATTTGGTTGACGGATTGGGGGATTGTTAAAGAGCCCAAGGATAGGCAGCTGTCAAATGCATAGTCTCCGATTTCTGTAACGCTGGTCGGGATATTGACCGACGTCAGACTGATGCAGCTTCTGAAAGCCTCGTCACCTACCTCCTTGACCGAATCCGGTATAATGACCGACGATAAAATCGTGCAGTCTCGGAACGCGCCGCCGTTGATCGCCGTCACTGTCGACGGTACGGCATAGCTCCTGTACGTTGAGGGCACATAGCAGAGCACGGTACCATTATTGATCAATATCGGTTCAGGAAGGCCGGTCAGGTTGAAAGCGGAAGTACCGATTTTATTAATGCTCGCGGGCAGTCTTAAGGACTTCAAATTGCTGCACATGGCAAAAGCCCATCCGCCGATTTCGGTGACAGTATCGGGCAGGTTCACCGACGTAAGGGCCGTGCAACCGGAGAATACGCTGTATCCAAGCCGCGTCACGTTTTCAGGCCATGTGACTGAAGTGATGCTCTTGCAGTAAGCAAAAGCGCCGTTGTCAATAAATGTAACGCCTTCCGGTAACGGAAGCACCTGCAGTTTAGAACAATAATAAAAGGCAGCGTTTCCAATACTTTTTAGCTCTGAAGGCAGCTTGACCGTTAAAAGCGCCGTGCAATTCGAAAAAGCTCCGTCCCCGATCGACGTCAGACTGTTCGGAAGCGTGACCGAGGTCAATGCCTTACATGAATTGAACGCATTCATCTTAATTGCAGTGACACCCTCGGGAATGGTCACCGACGTGATCCCTATATTGGCGAAAGCATTGAAGCCGATCTCCCTGATCCCGAGATTACCCGGTACGAGAACGTCGCCGTCAGGACCTGTGTAAGCGGTCAGTATACCCTTGCTGACTGTAAAGGCGCTTGCGTCAGAGGCATAAGCGCCTATGCAGAAGAGCGATAATAATACTGCGACGAGGAGTACCGCGGTCATGAATTTTCGGAGCATCGTCATCTTCCTTTTATCAAGTTTTTTCTGAATTCCGTCGAAAATCAGAATAATACCGCATCCAAAATAACATGAATGCGGTATTATTTCAAGTATTTTCCACTGTTAGGGTTTAATCGTAGAGCTCCTTGCTCGTCGCCAGCTTGATGCCGTTTGACGTGAGTACACGGATGGCCTTGTCGTTGTTCTCTACGCGGATAATGACGAACGCCTTTCCCTGCTCATGCGTAATAAAGGCATAGACATACTCCACGCTGATCCCATCGTCGGAAAGGAGCCTGAGGACTTTGGCCAGACTTCCGGGCGTATCGTCAACGGATACGGCGATCACCTTGTTGACCGATGTCACACAGTCGGCCTCCTTTAAAGCCTCGAGCGCTTTTTGCGGATCGTCGACTATGATCCTGAGAATGCCGAAATCCGATGTGTCCGCAATGGACAGCGCCCTCAGGTCGATGCCCTTTGTACCGAGCGTTTCAATGACTTCGACCAATTTGCCGGGTTTATTCTCCACAAATACAGAAATCTGATCAATTGTCACAGCCGTTCCTCCGATCAATAATGAAATGATTGAAAATGCTGAAGTCTGCTTCCGTTTTCATATTTTACGCTTGTCAATAATGCGCACGGCCTTGCCTTCGCTGCGCGTCATGCTTTTCGGCGCTTTCAGCGTCACCTTCGCTGCGATGCCGAGCATCGATTTCAGTTTCTCCATGAGTATCTTTTCCCTGTTCTCAATTTCCTTGACAGTATCGGAGAACATCTCGGGGTTCATTTCGACGTAGACTTCCAGCGTGTCGCTGTGGTTGACACGGTCGACGATGATCTGGTAGTTGGCCGACAGTCCGTAACTCATGAGAACGGTCTCAATCTGGGATGGAAAGACGTTGACGCCTCTGATGATGAGCATGTCGTCGCTCCGACCCATGGGCTTCGCCATTTTGATAAGTGTCCGGCCACAAGAGCACTTTTTCCGGCTGAGGACGCAGATGTCGCGTGTCCTGTATCGCATAAGCGGGAAACCTTCCTTGTTAATGCAGGAAAAGACAAGCTCGCCCTTTGTGCCTTCCGGTAGAACTTCTTCTGTGTCGGGGTTGATGATTTCAGCGATAAAATGATCCTCGTTGATGTGCATGCCCGTCTGCTCCGAGCATTCGAAGGAAACGCCGGGTCCGGTAATCTCCGTTAGACCGTAGATATCGTACGCTTTGATACCGAAATTCTCCTCCAGTCTCCGA
>CAZJCH010000076.1:0-1049 GCA_964544005.1 uncultured Papillibacter sp. | reverse complement strand
CACTCCAAGCCTCCGCACCGAAGATGCCGGCCTTCAGCTTGATCTGGTCCCTAAGTCCCATTTCGTTGACTGTCTCCGCTAAAAATTCGGCGTAGGACGGCGTACAGCAGAGGATCGTCGAACCCAGGTCCGTCATGAACTGGATCTGGCGGTCGGTATTGCCGGAGGACAGCGGGAGCGTCAGACATCCGACCTTATGGGAACCGCCGTTTAGGCCCATACCGCCCGTGAACAAGCCGTAACCATAGCTGATCTGGACCACATCATCCTTCGTTCCTCCGGCGGCGACGATGGAGCGCGCGCAGCAGTCGTCCCATATGTCGAGGTCGTGCTGTGTGTAGAAGGCGATGACGCGTTTTCCCGTAGTGCCGCTCGTTGAGTGAATGCGGACGCAGTCCTTGAGCGGCGCGGCAAGAAGCCCATAAGGATAGGCGTCGCGCAGGTCCGCTTTTGTGATGAAGGGTAGCTTCTTAAGATCGTCGACTGACTTGATGTCAGCGGGCGTAACCCCCTTATCATCCATTTTCTTTTTATAATAAGGAACATTTTCGTAGAGACGTTTGACTGTTTTAACAAGGCGTTCATCCTGAATTTTTCTCATTGCTTCCGGTGATGCGCATTCGATCTCCGGCTGGAAGTAATTTTGCAAGTGAACCATTCCTTTCGTCATGATTTATTTACGAGCCGGCATTCCTTCCCAACTCAAAGGCTTTTTTATTAAGCTCAAGAAATTTTGCCGGCACGCTCTCCTCGATCGCCTTTGTCCAGGCCGATTCGGGTAGCGGGAAATATTTCGATAATTTACCGATCAGTACGATGTTGACAGCCTTTGAAGAGCCGGCTTCGTTCGCGAGTCCCAGCGCGTCAAAAGCGTCCACCTTCGCGCCGGCGGCTTTCATTTTGTCAACAAGATTTTCTGGGTACGACGCCGCGCCGGTGATAACGGGCATTGGGTCGATCCGCTGTGTGTTTGTGATAATCTGCCCTTCAGGGGCGAGATAACTGAGCCACCGCGCCGCTTCAAGCAGCTCAAACGAGACGATGCAGTC
>CAZJCH010000075.1:0-8843 GCA_964544005.1 uncultured Papillibacter sp. | reverse complement strand
TCGGAGCATGAACGTCTTTTGTCACAGGGGTTTTCGTTTCCTCATAGTATACAGTGTAAGTGAGGTGACAAATGTGTTCGGCAACGATATTACAGGCCTTAATGTCGTCGTCATTGCAATCGCAGCCGTGGTAATCCTCGGTCTGGTTGGATGTTGCTGCTGCGACCGCGACTAGTATGATGCGGCTGTCAGTCAAAGTCGGTAAGGACTGTTGCCGGTATGACAGGCGGGCTAAGCGTTTAATTTCTACATAATTACATAACCGAGTTTCAGCCACGGCACTTCTTAAAAGCCTGATGTTATGCGGCAAAGAAAAAAGTACCCGATCACTTTGTGCAGACCTTACCGGTTCACACATTTGAAATCGGGTACTTTATTAAAGAACAGCGCGCGGCGTCTTTTTCATACAAGCTCTGTTCTTATAAGCCAGAAATAGCTCCTCTGTTGCGAGCGCCATTTTCGTAACGGAAAACTCACAGTCATGCGGGTAGATGTACCACGTGTCGTCAAGAGTGTTGAGGTCGACACAATCTCCGTGTCTTCCCAGATAGTCATATTCAATATGGCACGAATAGAGTGACAGGACTGTTTTGATCATTTCGAACGGTTTGCTGTCCCCGGTTTTACCTGAGATATGAAAGCCCTCCATATCATGTACCATAAAACCCTCGCCGAGCCGGATGAAACGCTCGGCATTCGGCAGTGAATCAACTGTAACCGGCCCGCTGAAGCAGTATGTTCCGGAAAGTATCTCATCCCTGACCTGCAGACGCTCCCATTCGTACCAGTCGGGAATGTGAGAGAACTCCGTAACGTCGTTGTCGGCAGTCAGTTCTCCGTAGATACCGAGTGTCCATGTTTTACCGCAGGCTCCGCAGCGCAGCTGTGCTCCGCTTGAAGACATCTTGTACTCCGTCAGGCAGTTCGGGCATTGATAGAGGACCTTGTGGAGTCCTTCGGCGCGTTTTATGTATGGCGCTTTTATCCGCCGTTCTTTCTGCCATGCAAAATCGTCATAGGCAAAAGCGCCCCTGATCTTTTCATTAATGTCGTCAACACTGGCCGCCTTCAGCTCGTCCGCGGTGAACAGCTGCGTCATCACCGCCTCCGTTGGGCGTATCCCGCGTTTTTTCAGATTCCAGAAGGGGGAATTGACGTGATGACCGTTAATAATCAACGTCACGACAGGTACTCTGAGTAATTTGCATAGCTTTCCTGTAGAGTCCGGAAGTATGGCCGTCGTGCCGCAGAGTGAGTATCGTGCCTCCGGGTATACGGCGAGTATATCCCCATTTTTGATGACCAGCTGCAAATGCTTTATCAACACGATATCGTTGGTAAATTTACGCTTGCAGATGCACCCGACATTTCGCAAAAGGCTCTCCCGCCCGATAAAGCCGTCAATGGCAACGATAAAGTTTGCCCGATGCGGGAATGTGGCCGCGACCGCCACCTTAAAATCAAGAAAGGCGTTGTGGTTGCATAAAAGCACATATGGTGGTTTAACCCCCTCCATATTCACCTTCGTTAAATGCGTCCGGTGCAGCCAGACTTCCGGGAAACTCACGAGCCACGTCAGAGGCCGCATGTACCATTTTTGCCGCCGTGGCGGCTCCTGCATATCGAATCTTGCCATAGGTTCGCTCATGCTTTGCCCTTCCCTGTCAATTCCTGAAAACATTGACGGTTGTTTATCGATTTAGTATTTAATAAAATTCTATCATCAGTCGCTGTTATTTGCAACGGAATATCAGAGGAAACAAGAAAAGACTTCACCCGTCTGGCGTGCGATGTTATAGTAAAGGCGCGCCGAAATACGATACTGAGGGTGAAGCTGTGTTTACTAAATTACTTATATTGTACCTGGTCCTGATCAATATAGCAGGTTTTGCCGGCATGGGACTGGATAAGCGTAAGGCGGCAGCCCACCGCTACAGGACGCCCGAAAGCAGGCTCCTGACATGTGCCCTTATCGGCGGCAGCGCAGGCTGTATCCTGGGTATGCTGGCTTTCCGGCATAAAACGCGGCATCTGAAATTTACTCTCGGATTACCAGCAATTCTGGTTGCCCAGGCGCTCTTCGCCGCTGCCGTCCTGTTATATTTGCATTCCGTCTGATTGACTTTCAGCCGAGATGGTACCGGTCGATCAGCTCTGCTGCCGACTGGACGAGGTACGCGGTAATGCCCCATATGATAAGGTCATGATACTGGTAAAAAAGCACGTCATAAGAGCCGCTCGCCCAGGGATAGTTCGCGCCGCCCGGTATGCGTTCGTAGGGGAAATCGGAGGACAGGCGGTTGACGATGGTGCTTTTGTATCTTTCGGGAGGGTTATTCAAAAAAAAGCTGATTGGGACGGGAATGACTTCCGATACCTCCGCCGGGTTGTATGTATACTGATAATCTTTAAGTACGCTTATAAACGGATAGATGATAATATCGAAGGGCGAGACAAATATATCGCCGGGCCCAAGGATACCGACCTGTTTTTTCTCAATGCACAGCTCCTCCAGGGTTTCACGCACGGCGCACGCCTCCGGCGGCTCGCCGTGCTCAAGCATTCCGCCCGGGAAGCAGATCTCGCCCGGCTGACGCCGGAGGCTGCCCGATCTTTTCTCGAAAAGCAGAGACTGTCCGTCCTTAGTCTCCACAATCGGCACCAGAACGGCGTATTTTTTGAACCGGCTCTCCCCGATCATCCCCGGCCGGCGGGAAGCGAAATCAGCTCTGTCCAACGCGTTGTCTCCTTTATCTTCTTTGAAAGATATCCGCGGCCTGTCAAGGCTCTCAGTTATTAAAATCATCGTCTTCGGTGATTTCCTCATACGCGTCGTCATCATCGTCTTCAGCTTCATAATCCCTGCCGGTCTGATAGTCGGCGATATATTTCCTGTCGATGCGCTCAAGATCGTTGGTGCCGGCCAGTGATTCGATATGATGGCGGAACTCGTGCCGAACGGTGCTTCTCAGCTTTTCCCTGATCCTGTCACCCGGCAAGTGCCCGTATACTCTTATAAACGATCCGTAATAGATAACGATATAGCGGCCCATGCTGCCGCCCCTGTTATACTCACCAAGAACAAACAGATCATCGCCGGCGCTCTTTTCATGCCTTTTCACCTCGGGCAGCAGAATAATGCCGCCGTTGAGCTCTTTGAAGAACTCCGCCGGGAACTCCACGGCGATATCGTCCAGCATGCCTTGCATTTCCTCAATCGAAATCATGGCTTTACATCCTTCGGGGTGGAATTATTTCTAAGTATATCATATGGCAGCGGACAAATCAAAAGGAAGACAAGGGGACAGACGGTTCATTCGTCTGAATCAAGAAGCATTACTCCCCGTCCGTTTAGGGCAAGGCATTTGAAAAAACGAAAAATGCACCTCGTCACAGGTGCATTTTTTCAGATATTAATCGCCGCGTTGAAACCGTCATGTACCGCGTCCCCCAGCGACCGCGGCCCCTTCGCGTCGCCAATGATATAGACTTCTGTTTCAGGGAGAAGGTGGCGGAATTCCTCGACGACGTCATTTCTCGGCACGAGACCGGCTGAGAGCAGCACTGTGTCGCAGGGGTATTCTTCGCCTGCGCCGGTGTCGCAGACAGCACAGGTGACCTTGTGGGGCGCGATAGCCATCGGCCATCGTCCCGTCAGTATACGGACGCCGCGTTTGTTGAGCAGCGGCAGCAGCTCGGCGGCAGCTTCTCCGTGAGGCACCGCGTCGCGGACCTCCAGCACCGTCACCTTTTTCCCTTTTCCGGACTGCGTCACAGCGCTCTCCAAGCCGAGAGAACCGGCCCCGATCAGGACGATATTGTCCCCGACTTCACACTTGCCCATATCCGCGTCGGCCGCCCAGTGGACGTGGGGAAGCTCAATGCCGGGCGTATCGGGGATAAACGGCCGCGCGCCGGCGGCGATGACGATAGCGTCGGGGTTTAGCGCTTTAATGATTTCGGGGGTCGCTTTTGTGTTCAGGCGGATGTCCGCGCCGCACTTTTCAACCTGACGGATGAGATAAGCCAGGTATTCCTTCATGTCTGTCTTGAGCTCCATTGCCGACGCGGCAATGAGGTTGCCGCCGAGAACTTCAGCCTGTTCGAATAAACAGACAGCATGCCCCCGCTCCCGGAGCGTTAATGCGGCCTGCATGCCGCCGGGGCCGCCGCCGATAACTGCCACTGTTTTTTTGACGCGCGCCGGATGGACAAGCCCGTCCTCCAGCTCGTTTTCGCGGCCCAGCTTCGGGTTGACGGCGCAGGCCAGCGTCTTAACAGCGCCGACGCGGCGGGCACAATAGCCGCAGCGGGTACAGGGGCGGTGCTCTTCAGGCATAATGTTGGCGTATTTCCGGACCATGTCGGGGTCTGCCATCAGCGGCCGCGCGAAGGCGACGAAGTCCGCCCAGCCCTCGGAGAGTATCTTTTCGGCATTGTCGAGGTTCATAATCGCGCCGACTGTCGTGACCTTGCATTTAAGTATCCTTTTCAGCTCGGCGGCGTAATGCACATTGATCATCCGCGGCATGTACATGTTGGGAAACCAATTCCGGAAGTATTTTACATCCGAATGCAGGCCCGCTGAGACGTTGACGATGTCGATCTTGTGCTCGATCATCTTTAGGTACTCTTTCGTCTCCTCAAAATGCATCCCGCCGGGGTCGAGCTCGTCGGCGGAGACGCGAAATTCGATGACAAAACAATGCGGGCCGCATTCTGCTTTTATGCCGTCTAAAATCTCATTTGTAAACCGCGCCCTGTTCTCGAGCGAGCCGCCGTATTCATCCTGGCGGCGGTTCGTCAGAGGGCTTAAAAACTGTGCGATCAGATTCCCGTGCCCACCGTGGAGCAGGATGTGCCGGAATCCGGCGCGCTTGCACCTGTATGCCGCGTCGACATATTTCCGAACCGTCTCATGGATCATGTCGCGGGTCATCTCGACAGCCATGACAGGCATGCGCCCGGCCATTCTCGCCCTGTCGTACTCCTTGGGAACAATCATCGCCGACGGCCCGATGGGCGGTACGCTGTTAAAGTCCGGGTTGGCGTCATTGCCGGAATGGTTGAGCTCAATGGAACCGATCGTGCCGTAACGATCGAACATGTCGTTTAATCTGCTGAGTCCCATGATGTAGTCGTCATTGTCAAGCCCCACGTGGCGCGGTTCGTCCTGGGCATGGGCGATGTCTATAGAGCAGTTGCCGAGGGTGACGATAGCCGTCCCTCCCCGGGCGGCGGCGCGGAAATAATCGATATGCTCCTGCGTCATGTACCCCTTGTCATCGGTGAATTTCGGCGACGTCGGCGCCATCTCGATTCTGTTTTTGTATTCCACGCCCCTTATGGTAATAGGGGTGAAGATGTGCTTGTAGTCGCTGCCCATTTGTATCTCCGTTTCGATGAGTCTTTTGATGAGCGCAAAATTATGTATTCCGGCATTGAGACGGGTTATGTATCCGCTTATTCAGGTTATTTCATATCCTCGGCTGCAATATTAAACCGCATGGTGATCTTGCCGTCTTTTAGCCGGACGCCCATCATGTCTCCGCGGAGCTTCACAAATTCGTGTTCCGTGCCATCCAGGCTGCTGGCCTTGGCAAGAAATGCCCAGTAGCCGTCGGGGGCTTTGTCAAGCGGGACACCGCTCTTGATCATTTCCTCCCGCACGCGCCGCCCGTCAAGCTCTCTTGGCGTCATACCATCCTTCAGGCACAGCTCGGCGGCGATGCCGGCGGCTTCGCCGGTGGCCATGCAGATGGCGATGATACGCACGGCAGCCATGGCGTGGAACTCGGTTGAGACGCAGCGCCCGGCGACCAGCAGGTTGTCCACCTTCAGTGGAACGATGCAGCGGTACGGGATCTCGCAGTACTGCGTCGGATTTGTCCAGACGGCGTAGCTGCCCTCTTCCGGCGGACAGAAGGGGTGCATCGCTTTATCGCACGGGTTCGGGATATTGATGGCATTCGGAATCGGCTCCCTGGAGTGGATATGGTGCCGGAAGCCGTGGTAACCGCTCGTCGGATGGTGGGTGTCGTATATTTCGGGGAATTTCGCAATGCTGTCCTCGAATTTTGTGGCGGCTGCGATGTCCCTGTCTTTAAGAACATATTCACCCACGATGCGCCGTGAATCGCGGATGCCGGGCAGGGAACCGATACCGGCGATGCGGCAGTTTTCAAAGCCTGGCACATATTTGCGGTACGCGGCTTCGATCCAGCCGCTCTGTTGATGCTGCTCCACGGTCTGCCGTGTGAGATCCTCCACGTCCAGATTGTGATTATAAAAGCTGTGCCCGACGCAGAAGGAGACATCGGCCGATTCATCGGCTGTGCCGGGAATTTGATTGATGAGCCCACCCGGGAATAGCGGATAGGGCAGGTCACCGTTCTTAACGGCGATATCCATGCACGCGCCGGCCAGACACATGTTTTCAGGGTAGCCGGTGTTGTCCTCGACCCAGGCCATGTTCGCCTTGCGGAACTTGACCATATCGACGTTTGCCATGCGGATACCCAGCGTATGCGCCAGATTCAGCCCCATGTACTCCGCGTTGCCGACCTCATACGGGACGCCGGCAAAAGACGCGATGTCGGCGTCGCCTGTCGTGTCGATGAACAGCCGGGCGGCAATTTCCATCAAGCCGGACTTGCTGTAAACGACGACATGCCGGATCTTATTCCCGTCCATAGCCACATCAACGGCGTGACAGCCGTACAGGATGCGGCAGCCGGCCTGCAGCAGCATGGTCTCCATCTCGTACTTGCACTTTTCGGGGTCAACAGAGGGGCTGTGGGGTGTGTTGTACAAATAGCCTTGTTTATTGAGCCGGTCGAGAAGCTCCTTGCACAAGCCCTCGATAATACCGGCGACGCCGGTGACATAGCCGTTCGTCATGAGACCGCCGAGGCTGTACATGTTTTCAATAAGTAAGGTGCGCAGGCCGCGCCGCGCCGCGGTAACACCGGCCGCCACGCCGGCGGCGCCGCCGCCGATGACAAGGACATCCACATCGTATTTTTTCATAATATACTGGCCTCCTTAAATTATCTTCTCTGTTCTTTATCATAGTACTCACGGCTATAAGCGTAAAGCTCGGCGATGGTGTCCCAAACCGCTGCCGGATCCGGCTCAAAGATGTTGACGTAGAACCCGCCGCCTTTGGCATAGATGCTGACAGTCTCACGGACCCCTTGGAGTAGCTGCTCACGCGGCATTGGGACGCCCGGCATGATACCCTCGATCATCGTATTGAACCCAATCCTGTCGCCGTATTTGATCTTCATGGTCGGGATGTCGACGGCGCGCCGCTGGATCTGCAGCAGCTCGGCACCCATGTCGATCATGTACGGGATAAATCGCGTGACATTGCCGCAGGAGTGCAGCATGTAGTGGACGCCCTTTGATTTGATGTGGTCGATGAGACGCTTCGTGGGCTCGAATACCAGTTCTTCCATCATTATCGGTGAGAAAAAGGTGTCCTTTTCCGTACCCCAATCGTCGTGGATTGTCATCAGGTTCACCGGGTACAGACCGCATAAGAGGTCGACCAGCTCGATCATATGGTCGGTAAGACGGTCGAAAAAGTCCCGGACAGCCTCAGGCTCCATGGACATGGCCAGCATGCCCTCCGTGTAGCCGCCGAGGACCATGATGAGCCGCTGAATGATACCGTTGTGCAGGTCGATCTGCAGGACCTTTGTGGGGTCATACACGTTCTTTAAAAACGCGTCAGCCTTTGACCGCCAGTCCCATTTACTCAGAACCGGGAATTTGATAACCTTCTCCCACTCGGTGATGTCCTCCAGCAGATGGGCCCCCGGCGTGTTCGTGGCACCGCCGGCGGAGCAAACCCACGTCAGGGGTACGCCGAACCAATCCTTGAAGGTATAATCCGCCGTCGGCTTATAACTGATATCGGCGTGGATCGGCTCGCCGACAGCGAGGGCCTGGAATCGTAAATTCTGAAAATCGCTCATCGAATTTGGCACCCAGAGCGGGTCGTGCCGGGTGACGACGCGCTCGAAGTTTTCAAGCGGCGTAACCGGCGTATCAAACTTCGGGATCTGAACTTCGGCGTCGCTGAACAGCATCGTCGCTTTCTCCGTGGGGACGCCGGGCTCGAGAAAAGAAGGCCTGGGGTATTTCATGAAGGCTTCTCCTTTGGCTGCTTAAATTATACAGCATCCATTATAGCATAATCAAAGGTAAACATGCATATTGAACTATCCGCCTTGCTCCGGTTAACAAAATATATAAGACTTGTAAAAAAATATACATCCAGATATACTGATCATGTTAAGCTAGAAGGCCTTTCGATACTTGTACATTACCGAAACGGGGTTTTGAAATTGGAATTTGACATCATACCGGTATATGAAAAGCTGGATGACTACATAAAGGAGCTTGAGCGCCCGAACGCCAACGCGCAGGCGCTCTGGGAAAAGCACGCCATTGAACCGTTTTGGCCAAAGCTCAGTGAATATGCCCCAACGGATACCGGAAACCGCAAGCCGAAGCCTGTGGCCGATATCGGCAGACTCAGAAAGCAAGTTGAATGCTTGAAACAACTGGATTTGGTTAGGTTGAACAACGTCTTTGAAAAAATCGCATCCGTCCTGACGGGTGATGAAAGCGCGATGACTATCGCACTGTACCCGATCGACAATTATTGGGTGCGCATGGCTCAAAACGGCGTATTGGGCACCTGCATGCGGGGACATATCATCATCAGCATCGATCCGCTGGCCGACGACTATGAGCGTTGGATCCCCTACGTTTTCGGACATGAGTATTATCACAACGTCTGGGGCAGATACTGGCATCGTCTGAACCGCGGC
>CAZJCH010000074.1:0-8866 GCA_964544005.1 uncultured Papillibacter sp. | reverse complement strand
CATATCCTGCGTCGACGCAAGCTTCGTATCCCTGTCAATGACGGCGACGCTCCTACCGTTTTTTTGGATAACAGTCACGTCACATCTCCTTTTTTCAAAAACGGAAGAAAGTACTCCGGTGCGTTTAATATCATATGTCCGGCGTTTTTCAGCAGATGGATCTCGGCGTGAGGGAGGCGCGCTTCAAGCCTGCGGGCTGCCGCGGCGGCATCCAGCATCACATCCTTTTCACCGCCGACAAATAAAACCGGCATAATAAGCCTATCCAATTGCGCGCCGGTAAACACGGGAAGCGTTTGTGTGATTGGGTCATAACTCATGAAGATCAGGTTCATGAAATCCTCGACCTCCTTCGGCAGCGCCGCGCCGCCGATAACGGCGGAATCGATGGTCAGCTGTTCGTTGTGCAGTGCAGCCTTGGCCGCCTTGTCGACGAGCTCCTGATTCTGCCCGGACAAGCCTCCCGGTGCGATCAGAATAAGACGCGATACGCGCTCGGGAAATATTGTGGCGAACTTCAGCGCCAGCCAGCCGCCAAGGGAACTGCCGGTCAAAACAACGTTTTGAATGCTCAGCGCATCCAGAACCTCCCCCAGCCATAAGGCGAAATCGTCCGAATGGAGCCCCGGTCGGATATCAGCGCTGTTGCCCGCCTCTCCGACGATATCAACGGCATAGACTCTGTAATCCGCGGACAGCGCCAGCATCTCCGGCGCCATAAAAACGCTGTTGCTGCAGGAGCCGTGGAGCAGCACAACGGGCGGCTTCCCGGCTGTCCCCGATGACAGGACGAAGGTCCGTCCGAACGACGTCTCGACATACTGCTGCGCGAAAGGGAAGCGACTCAGGATTTCGGCGTAGACAACCCTGAAATGCTCGCGGCTCTCCGCCGATTTGAATACGCTCTTGTTCATATTATCACTCCTCGTCTATATTTTCCGTCAACATACCGACTGCGTCCATCACGACTGCTATATACCGGACGCCGCCCCAAAGCGTCACGCGGACCTTGTTTTCCCTCTCAATGAACTGCGTATGCAGCGATGAGCGCCCGTATTCCGGCGGCTTCGCGTTCTGCCCTGCCGTCAGTGCGTTCATAATCCGAATGGCGTCGTCCCTGCCGCCCACCTCGATATCAATGACGGCCGACGCCGTCGCCGTAATAGTGCTGTCTCCGTCCGGTCTGTGCTTCATGCTCCTGGCGCCGGTGCTCTCCGTAAACTCTGAAAGGTCATTCCCCGTGACGCGCCAGCCTTTCCCGATTTTGACGGCCCGCAGCCGGCCCTCCCGAATATAGCGCTGTACCGTCTTCGGGTGAATGTCCAGCATACTGGATATTTGCTCTACAGTATAGTATTGACTTTCCATAAAAAAGCTCCTTATCATTACTTATAAGGTAATAATAAGGAACAATAGGGAATATGTCAAGCGTTTTATTAATTGCGCGCATGCAAAAGGGACGCCACTGCGTCCCTTTACTTTATTTCTGATTCGATTCCGTCGCTGCCGCCTCGGCGGCGGCGTAAACCTGTGAAAAGGGCACGTCGTTCTTAAGGGCCGCGGCCCGGACGTCCTCATATTCAGGCTTCTTTTTCACGAAGCCGTGATGGTTGGCGGATTTGATCCGGATTGCGCCGTAGGCGGTTTCGACCGTATACACCGTATAGTCCAGAACGTCGCGTTTCAATGTCTGGCAGCGGACGCCCAGCGTCGTTGTGTGCCGAAGCAGCAGCTCGGACATATGGTGCTTGTCGTCCGGCTTGCACAAGCATGTCAGCATGATCGCAGGCCGGTTCTTCTTCATATAAATCGGTGTTGTGAAAACGTCGAGCGCCCCGCTGTCCAGAAGCAGCTCCGTGGCAAACCCGATGGCTTCGGACGTCATGTCGTCGAGATTGCAGGATATCTCCGCAACCGTGTCGGATGAATCCGTGTTGTCGCATAAATAGGCGCGCACGCAGTTTGCCGCCTCGAAATCCTTCGTGCCCATGCCGTAGCCGATTTTTGAAACCGACATCGGCTCCATATTGCCGAACCGCTTCACAAAATGCTTTAAAAGCGCCGCGCCCGTGGGCGTTGTGAGCTCGCCCTTTATTTCTCCGCCATAGATGGGAACGCCCCTGAGGATGTACGCCGTCGCGGGGGCGGGGACAGGCAGGATGCCGTGGGCGCAGCGCACGAAGCCGGAGCCCACATGCACCGGCGACGATTCGATCCGCGTCACGCCCAGCATTTGAAAAAGAAGGCTGCAGCCGACGATATCAACGACGGCGTCCAGCGCGCCGACCTCGTGGAAACGGATCTGCTCGATCGGTACGCCGTGGACAGCCGCTTCAGCGTCGCCCAGCAGCCGATAAACACCCAGGGCCTCTTTTTTGACATTCTCGGCCAGATCAAGGCCTTCGATTATTTCGCAGATGTCACGATAACCGTAGTGCAGGTGCGTATGGCCATGGGTATCATGCGAATCAGCAGTATCATCATGCGCATACGCATGCGCGTGCGCATCCTCCGCCTGCGCCGGGTCGACGATATGGACGTGCTCGTGCTGATGCTTCCGTGGACGACCGCCCGACGTGTCAGCGTCAAGGCTGCCTTCTTCAACGCCGCCGATACGGATATGCATTTTCGTGCCCGTGATGCCGCACTTTGTCGAAGGCGCGCTCTCGATCTCCACACCGGGCAGGCCGAGGCCTCGCATTCGTCCGAGGAACAGCTGCTGATCAGGCAGGAGCTCCAAAAGGGCCGCCATGAGCATATCGCCGGCGGCACCCATATTGCATTCCAGATAGAGCTTCAAGCTTCCGCCTCCCCGATATGGTTGATGAGACTGGCCAGATATCCTGCGCCGAAGCCGTTATCGATGTTGACGACGCTGACGTTGCCGGCACAGGAATTGAGCATGGATAAAAGCGCGGACAGGCCGCTGAAATTTGCCCCGTAGCCGACGCTTGTGGGAACGGCAATGACAGGGCAGGACACCAGCCCACCGACGACGGTGGCCAGCGCACCCTCCATCCCGGCCACGGCGATGACAACCTTGGCGGACATCAGTATATCAAGCCGCGATAAGAGCCGGTGCAGCCCCGCGACACCCACATCATAAAGGCGCTCGATCCGGTTGCCCAACGCCTCAGCTGTGACGGCGGCCTCTTCGGCAACGGAGATATCACTTGTCCCGGCCGCGATGACGCCCACAAAACCCTTTGTTTTGGCCTCAAATTTTTTGCCGTAGATTGCGATGCGGGAAACGGGATCGTATTCTATGTCAATAAGGTTGCCCAGCTCATCAGCCTTTTCCGGGGTGAGCCGCGTGACAAGGATGTTTTTGTTTCCGCCGTTTCTCATAGCGTCGATGATGCCGAATATCTGCGCGGCCGTCTTTCCGGCACCGTAAATCACCTCCGGTATCCCGTGCCTGAGGCTCCTGTGGTGATCGATCTTGGCGTAGCCTATATCCTCGAAAGGGGCCATTTTGAGCATTAAAAGCGCGTCATGCGGCGAGGTCTCGCCGTTTTTGACATCGTTTAGAAGCTGAAGAACCTTGTCCTGCTCCAATCCTATACCTCCGTTTTCCGGGGTACCATATCGAGCAGTACGGCATTGAAGTAAGGGCTGACGGCGTCGATAATCTTTTTTCTCTTGTCCACGACACTCTTAAACTGGCTCTCGGGTATCTGTATTCTGGCTGCGCCGCCAAATAGGCGGATGCGGAAATCGGAAAAACCCAGGCCATGCATTGCGTGTTCGGCCTGTCCCACCCTTGAGAGCAGGTCCTCCGTAATAACAGTGCCTGTCGGTATGCGTGTCGCGAGGCACGCATAGGATGGCTTGTCGTGCGTGAACAAACCGGCTTCACAGGATAATGCTCGTATTTGCTTTTTAGTCAACCCGCACTCGCGCAGCGGGGAGCGGACGCCCAGCTCGGTGAGCGCGCGCATGCCGGCGCGCTCGCCGGTATCGTCGGAGGCGTTCGTGCCGTCGCATAAAACCTCATAACCATCGGCACGCGCCAGCTCCCAGATCCGGTTAAATACAGCCTTCTTACAGTGGTAACAGCGGTCGGCGGGGTTCAGCGTGATGTCTGTGTTACCAAGAGTGTCGATCGAATCGACAGTCATTGGTGCCGACACCATATATGCAAGCTTTGCCGCGTCATCCAGCTCAAATTGCGGCTGAAACGGCGACTTAATAAAATACGCTTTGACATCGCAGCCGTACATCTTGGCCTCGTGCAGCAAAAATGATGAGTCGACGCCGCCTGAAAAAGCAATGGCAAGGCGGGGGGTTTCAGCAAAAAAAGTCTTAAGCTCCATAATACTCTCCTGAATTCAATCTTCGACATGAATGACGGCGGAATCAAAGCCACGTCAATATTAAAACCCGAAAAGAACCGCATTATACGGCCTTTACGGGCATATACCAGCGTCAGTCCCATCGTCATAGCCATCGAATCCTTTGTATTTTAATTGATTCGATTTTACCATAAAGACATCAGGCCTGTCAATTTGTGATGAATTATGCTCAGGCGTCAAAACTCAATGCCTTTGCGTCCATTGATGCCTTTATCGTAGGGATGCTTGATCTTGACCATTTCCGTGACATAATCGGCGCGGCCAATGATTTCTTCGTCGGGCTTATGGCCTGTGATCACCAGCTCCAGTGCTTCGGGCTTGTTGAAAACAAGCTCCCGGAACATATCGCCGTTTATTAGCTCCAGTTGAAACGCGTCCAGCGCCTCGTCGAGGATCAGAAGGTCGCAGCCGCCGGATTTGACACTGTCGACGGCTTTCGTCAGGTTTGAGTTCTGTATCCTTCTCGTCTCCTCCAGCTGCTCCGGCGTCATATTGACAACAAAGTCTTTCGCCCCCGTTCCGCGCAGGACGGCAATATTCGGCAGAAGCCGGAGGCTGTTCAGCTCGCTCGTGCTCGACTCCTTTAAAAACTGCACGATGACGACTTTTTTGCCGCTGCCCGAAGCGCGGAGCGCCAATCCCAGCGCCGCCGTCGTTTTGCCTTTTCCGTAGCCGTAATAAACATGTATAAGGCCTTTTTGCATAAACCATCCTCCTGCGGCAAGTGTCGATGTATCTCCCGTCGGGGCAGACCTCGTGCCTGCCCTGTATCGTTTTGCACTGCGTTCCGTAAGAGGGCGAACACTAGGTTCGCCCCTACTGGAGCGTGTCAAACATAACGCAATCCGTTAGTATGGGCAAATGATCCCACGACGCTTCGTCCAGCTTTGCCCGGTAAAAGCAGCAGTTGTCGACGTACCATTCATAGTATTGCCGTTCCGGCTTACCGTACCGGTTGAAAATCGACATGATGCTGCCGCCGTGGGCGACGATGACAAGCCTCTTGTCATCGCTTTTTATGCATTCCCTGACAATGCCGTCAAACGCCGCGCACACTCTGCTAGAAAAATCCTCCAGCCCTTCGCCGTTCGGGCAAGGAAGCATGCAATTGCTCTCGAGCCAGCTGATATAAGCCTCGTCCCGCTCCATCTCCGCGGCCGACCGCCCTTCAAAATCCCCGAAATCCATCTCCCTGAGGTCGTGAACGACATGAAGCCGCGCGCCGGGAAATTTAATGCCGGCCGTTTCCAGCGCGCGTTTTAACGGACTGACATAGACAGACGCCGCCTGCGTGTCGATCCCGGAGCTGTGCGCAAGGGCGATGCCCTCCGCGCAAAGCGGCTCGTCGGTTATACCGACATAGCGTCTTTCACTGTTTCCGGCCGTCCTGCTGTGGCGCATTATAAGAACATCCATCGCTTACTCCTTGATCACCGTCGGTATGCCGCAGACAAGCCTAATGACTTTGTCTGCGCGCTCGGCCAGCGCGACGCAGAGCCGCCCGGTGGCCTCCCGGGCCGTGCGCTCGGCCTTGTCGACGGGCACAACGCCGCTGCCGACCTCATTGCAGATAACGACATCTTTATTAAGCAGGGCGGGGAGCAGCGCTTCAATGGCATCCGGCGCGCTGAACACAAGCCTTTGCAGGTTGTACAGGACGGGGCGACGATCAAGCAGCCCGTCGGCCATGTCCGCGTCGCGGTAGCCGTATTCATTTTTAACATAGTCGCGTTTTCCAGAGGCGAGACCGCCGATGATAAGTATCACTGTGAAACCACCTTTTGAACAATAACAATTGAGGCAAGCATTAAAAGCTCGCAGAGCTGGAGAAAATAACCCGCCAAGTCGCCGCTCATGCCGCCAAACTGACGCCGCGACATCACGAAAAGATAAACGACGCATAAAAGCGCGGCAAGCGCCATGACGCAGCCTGTTATGGCATCGATATAAATAAGACCGGCGGCGCTGATAAGGAAAAGAAGGACAAGAAGGATAACGGATGCCCGCGTCGAAGCCGATTCCTTAAAAGTACTCGCCGAGCCCTTTCCGGCACTTGACGGAAAAAGCAGGACGGATAAGCCCGACAGAGACCGGCTTAAAACGAACATCAAGCCGAGCAGCAGGGGCGTCATGGGGGTAATGATCAGCTCTGTACCGAGGGCAAAGTACAAGAGGAGATAGGCGGCAACGCCGATGACAGCAAACGCACCTGTGTGCGGGTCCTTCAATATCTCGCGTTTGCGTTCTTGTGATGCCCGGCTGGAAAGCGCGTCCACGGTGTCGCAGAAGCCGTCCAGATGGATCGCGCCGGTGACGGCTATTGGCCAGAGCGCCAGTCCGGCAGCCCTTAAAATCACGCCGAAGCCCAGCGTGCTGCAGATCCACAGCCACGCCCATATAAAAAGGCCCAAAGCCGCGCCGACGAAAGGGAACATGGCCAGCATATAGCGCATGTTGTCGCCCCGCCATTTGAGCGTCGGCATCGGCAGGCGCGAAAACATGGAGAACGCGGAAATAAACGAACGGACAAAACTCATAACGTACCTCCCGCCCCCTTGTGCGTCAGCGGAATCCCGCAGACGAGCTCAACGACGCGTTCATACCGGGCGCCAAGCGCGCGGTTAATAGCGGCGAGCGTTTCGATATAACGCATCGTCTCCTCCGTGTACGTATTCCCGTCGGAAAAAACGTCGTTTGATACGACGACGAGGTCGTCGCACTGCGCTTCAAGCTTAGATAGGCCCTCCATGATGGCATCGTAGGCGTTGTTACCGGTGCCATATGCGGCGCTGTTCGCGCCGCTCTCAGAAAAGAGCTCGTTGGCCGTCAGGTTCCCGAGGCATTCCAGCAAAACAGTGCCGCGCTCCGGCAGGACAAGACCTTTTAGGTCCGTATACCGCTCCATGGTATGAAAGCCCTTTTCGGCCCGCATCGCCCGGTGCCTTTCGATCCGGAGGTCATCCTCCTTGTCAAAAGGCATCATTGTCGCAACATAAAACCGGGGCGCCGGCAGCAGGACCGCCAGCGCTTCGGCGTATTCACTTTTCCCGCAGGCCGCCCCGCCAAGCACTATTGCGCGCATAGATTATTCTTCCTTTTTATTGTTGCGGCGAACTGCGTTCGCCTGGAGGGCAGACACGAGGTCTGCTCCTGCGTTGTGTCTTATAAAGGTTTGTAAGCGTCTATGCCGATTTCGGAAAAAGACGACGAGCCGTGATAGACGCAGAGCGCCATATCCAGAAGCGGCAGGAGCGCAACGGCGCCGGTGCCTTCGCCCAGGCGCATCTCGGCATGAATGAGCGGACGGAGCTTTAGAGCATCCAAAAGCATCCTGCCGGCCGGCTCGTCCGACACATGGCTTGAAAGCATCGCGTAGCAGGCTGCCGGACAGAGGCGAGCGGCAATGAGCGCGCTGACGGCGCTGATAATACCGTCTATAACAATGGGGATTCTGTACAAGGCGCCGCCGAGAAAAATGCCCGTCATCCCCGCGATGTCAAAGCCGCCGAGCTTTTGCAGGACGTCGAACGCGTCGCATGGGTCCGGCTGGTTAATCTGAATGGCCTTCTCAATCACATCGATCTTTCGGAGCAGCCCGGATTCAGACAGCCCCGCGCCGCGCCCCGTCACCTCGGCCACGGGTCTATGTAAGATGACCGCCGCCACGGCGCTTGACGTCGTCGTATTGCCGATGCCCATCTCGCCGGTGGCGATAATGTGATACCCCTGCTCCGCGCAGCTTTTGACAAGCCCGATTCCGGCTTCTATCGCGGCATTTGTCTGTTCCGCCGTCATCGCAGGACCTTCGGCGATATTCCTTGTCCCGTCGGCAATATGACAGTCGATAAGGAGAGGATTGTCAAGGCGCTTTGTCATGCCCATATCAACGGGTAATACGTCGGCCCGGGCATACGCCGCCATATGGCAGACAGAGGTCTGCTTTTTCGTGAGGTTCTCCGCAACGAGCGCCGTCACCTCGCTCCCGGACTGGGAAATGCCCTCCTTCACAACGCCGTTGTCCGCACATAAAACGATAACGGCGCGCTTTTTCAACAGAACCTCGGCAGTGCCGGAGATCGCGGCAATTTTTGTGACGGCCTTTTCCAAAAGGCCGAGGCTCCCCAAAGGCTTTGCGATTGTGTCCCAGTGTACCTTCGCACCCTTTGCCGCAGCATCGTCCGGCTTTGGCATGAGAGAATCCAATTTGTTAAAATCCATACGTATTCCTTCCGGTGAAAGCAAATAAAAAACTCTCCGCCCGACGGAGAGTGACAAAAAGCAGCCTGCAATTCAGCAGCTGTCACTGAGCCAAAGTTCCGTCGGCTTCCTTGTGACCTAAAAGTCAGGTATTCTGGCTCAGGCGTCATTGCCTTGTTTCTGGCCTTCCCAGGTGAAACCCTTCGGTCATATCCCAGTGGCGTATAAACTGATGAAACAGGCTGGTACCTTTACAGCGGCGGCTCCGCGCGGGCTTTTCACCCGTCTTCCCTGAAACTTAATGTTTGATTAAT
>CAZJCH010000073.1:0-8869 GCA_964544005.1 uncultured Papillibacter sp. | reverse complement strand
CAAATAATGGTCAGCCTCCTACTCGATTTGAACAAAAGTATATATAGGAATATATGGTAATTAGATAAAAATATGCGGTTTATTTCTGATATTCGTTTGACTCGGTGGTGTTCATTTGATAAAATTGCTGAAATGAATTGACTTGCTTATCGGAATTGGAGGCTTCTAATGGATCCCGCATCAATAAAAACGGTGAAGACGACGATATGGAACAGGAATTTCATCTGTGTCATTGCTTCAAATCTACTGCTATGCATCGGACACTTTTCGGTTCACCCCCTCGTCGCGACTTACGTGACATTTCTCGGTGCGGGGCCTTTCATTATGGGGCTGTTGACGGGCATGTTTTTCGGAGTCGCTTTGGCCGTACGGCCTGTTTCAGGGCCGATGATAACAAAAATCGACAAACGCAAGCTGCTGATCATGGTTTTTGTGCTGGGCGGCATCGTCAATATAGGCTATGCGCTGTTTCACACCATACCGCTCTTTGTCGTTTTCAGATTTTTGAACGGCGTGCAGTACAGCTTTGTGGGCTCGCTCATCATGACACTGGCGGCCGACAGTCTACCGGAAGAAAAAATAGCGTCCGGTATGGGGGTCTACGGCGTTGGCGGTGCTGTCGGTACGGCATTGGGGCCGGCAATCGCGGATCAGTTTTTTAAGCTTGGAGAAAGAATTGGCGACAAGCATCTGGGCTTTACTTTTGTATTTTTGTTTGCCTCGGCTGTATTTTGTCTGGCTGTCATACCCAGCGTTATTCTGCGTCCCGACAGAAAGACAAAGGAGGAAATTGCCGGAACAGGCGTTTGGTATAAAAATATCGTCACGCTGCATGCTCTGCCGACGACGCTCGTGATGTTCTTTGTCGTTATGAGTTATTCCATTATTAATTCATATGTCTTAAATTTCGGTGAGGAACAACAAATCGGAAATATCAGCATGTTCTACACCTTTATGGCCGGAACGCTGATCGTCTCCCGGCCGCTGGCCGGCTGGCTGTCGGACAAATTCGGCGTGGCGAAGGTCATTATACCCGGACTTATTCTTTTTGCTGTTTCCTTTTTTATCGTTGGCACAAGCCGTTCGCTGGAGCAGGCGGTCCTGGGCGGCGTTATCGCCGCGCTCGGCGTCGGTTCGACGCAGCCGGCAATACAGGCCATGAATATGCAGTCTGTGACGCCTTTAAAGCGAAGCGTCGCAAGCAATACAATTTATATTGGAATGGATCTCGGGCTTTTTGTCGGGCCGATATTAGGCGGTGTCGTTTTCGAACGTTCCAGCTACGCCTTCATGTTCGAGATGACCGCCGTACCCATCGTCCTCGCCCTTGTCAGCTTCCTCATCATCCTGCCGATTTATAAAAAAAGACGCAGGGAGTTGGAAGGCAATAGCTGATATCGCAAAAAGCGCGTAAAAGAAATGACCGCCGGTTCAATGGCGGTCATTTTTATGTGAGGTCTTGAGATTTTTGTGTTAACCGCAAAAGCGCGCACGATTTGGCTCTGTGATACAGAACACACCCGATGATCGTCACAGGATAAACAGTGATGATTCTGATGACATAAGACAACGATATGCTTTTAATCCCCAACAACTCCATCGCAGTGTTGACGGCAAGAATTGCAAGGCAATGCGTCAGGAATATCAGATAAGCGGCGCGGTCGGTCTCAATGATCGCCTTGATTTTTATTGGCCGGTTCTCGAAAATCGTGATGAACAGCATGAAAAAGAATGGCGCCGATGCAATAGAGGAAATGGACATATTCAAGCCAGCTTATACGGATGATGCCCACATTGGAGATATAGCCTAATATCCCTTCCAAAAGCAGAAGCATAACGAAGATCAACGCAATAAGTGTTCTCATTTTTTTAACGAAATTTTTCGCTTGTTCGTAATACATACCAGCGTAACACCCGGCAAGCCAATAGAAAAGATATGTCGTAAACACCCTGTCCGTATAACGAAAGCCGGAATCCCGAAATACGGCATTAATCAGAGAGGGCAGATACTGGCTCAAAAATATGGTAATGACAGCTGATACGATGAGCGCTGTCGCAACATTCACTCTTCTAACTACAAAACGCCATAAAGGTGCCAGTGCGTAAAATTGAATGATCGTTATTACGAAATAGAAGGGCGCGATGATATTCCCGCGTAACAGATACAAAGCGAGATCCCGAACAGAGAAGGAGAAATAACCTTTGTATATGAAGCAAAGGTAATAAATGACGCTCCAGGCTATGTAAGGAACGACGATTTTAACAAGCCGCTGCAGGTAAAATGATCTGTAACTGATGCCGTCCCTTTTGCTGTAAAAAAACCGCAATCCGCCAAGAAAGATAAACCCCTGAACGGCAAAACCAGCATAACGCCATAACAAAAAGACGACGCAGAACTGCCAGCTGCTTTTTTCGTAAGCGGTAACAGGCGCTGATGAAACATGGATAAAGATAACAAGCATGCACAGAAATACATTCAACGCCGAAATCTCTGCCATACGCGTTTTCTGACGCTCCATATTTTAACCTCATATGATTCATATTAACAAAACTATTATGAAGCAAATACAAAAAAATGCAATATAAAACTAAAGGAATAAAATATGTATCCAGAGGAGTATACTTCCTCTGGATATCTTTACGCCCGTTCTCCGTGGTCACGATCCTCTTCGCCGCGATCCCTGAATAGCAATGAAATCAGCCAAATGGCCGATAGGCCGACAAGGGTATATATGACTCTGCTGACCGACGATAGCTGCCCGCCGAACAGACAGGCCACGAAATCGAATTTGAAAATTCCTATAGAGCCCCAGTTGAGACCGCCGATGATTGCAAGGACAAGTGCGATTCTATCCAAAATCATAGCTGTTTCCTCCTTTTTGCTACATGCTTAATATAACCGTGCTTTCAAAAACTATACACAAACGACCCGGCTTCAGAAAACATGTAAAAAGTGAATTTAATGGGGCAATTTTTCAGGAATCAAAAAATTGTGTTTTATATCATACATATCTATTGTATAATAATTAAATATTTGGATTATCAGCATCTTTTTGACGGAGGTTATACATCATGCTTGAAATATTAAAGCTTCTTGAAAAAGACAGCAAGCTGACGGCTCAGCAGATTGCCGCCATGCTCGGCAGGGAACAGGCGGATGTCGAAGCGGTGATTGCAGGGCTTGAGGCCGACGGCACAATTCTAAAATATATGACGCTGATTGACTGGGATAAAATACCGGACGATTCGGTCACGGCACTTATTGAGGTAAAAATCGCACCGCAGCGCGGCGATGGTTTTGACAGGATAGCCGAGCGCATCTATCAGTATGACGAGGTGGACAGCCTGTACTTGATGTCGGGTGATTTCGATCTGGCTGTTTATATTACGGCCAAATCCATAAAGGATGTCGCACAGTTTGTCTATGCCCGCCTGGCGCCTTTGGACGGCGTGACTGCCACCGCTACGCATTTCATGCTCAAGAAGTACAAGGAAAAGGGCTGCGTCTTCAACGTCATGTCCGAGCAGGAGGAGAGGTTGCTGTTCGTATGATGGATTATACAAGGCTGCTGAGCGACAACGTCAAGGGCTTGAAGCCCTCGGGCATCAGAAAATTCTTCGATATCCTCGAGGATATGGACGATGCTATATCTCTCGGCATCGGCGAACCCGACTTTGTAACGCCCTGGCATATCAGGGATGCGGGCATTTATTCCCTTGAGAGAGGGTACACGAAATACACCGGCAACGCCGGCCTGACACGACTCAGGAAGGAAATTGCCACTTACTTAAAGCGCCGTTTTAAGCTTGAGTACAGCTTCAAAGACCAGATCATTATCACGGTCGGCGGGAGCGAGGCGATCGACCTGACTGTCCGAGCTCTTGTCAATCCCGGGGACGAGGTCATCATTCCAATCCCGTCCTTTGTCTGCTACGGACCGATCACAACGCTTGCGTGCGGCAAGGCGGTCTACGTTGAAACGACGGCCGAAAATGAATTCCGGCTGACTGCGAATGCGCTGCGCGCAGCCATTACGCCAAAAACAAAACTCCTCATACTGCCTTACCCGTGCAATCCCACGGGCGGCATTATGGAGCAATCGGATCTGGAAGCGCTTGCCGATGTGCTGCGGGGTACAGATATCATGGTTCTATCCGATGAGATTTACGCCGAGTTGACCTATGGGCAGCAACACTATTCAATGGCGAATATCAGCGATATGTATGAGCGGACAATCGTCGTCAACGGCTTTTCCAAGAGCCACGCCATGACCGGCTGGCGTATGGGCTATGTCTGCGGACCCATACAGATCATTTCTCAAATGCTGAAAATCCATCAATACGCCATCATGTCGGCGCCGACGACGAGCCAGTACGCCGCGATCGAAGCCATCAGCGAAGGCGACGGTGATATCGAGAATATGCGCAGGGATTACGATTACAGGCGGCGGTACCTTCTTGACGGCCTGCGTTCGCTGAATATGGAGTGCTTTGAGCCAAAAGGCGCGTTCTATATGTTCCCGTGCATCAAAAGAACCGGCCTGTCCTCAGAGGAATTCTGTGAACGCTTTCTGTTGGAGGAAAAGGTCGCAGTCATTCCCGGGGGCGCGTTCGGCAGCAGCGGCGAGGGCTTTGTCCGCATCTGCTATGCCTCTTCTGTCGGCAACATTTCCGAAGCGCTGAACAGAATGGAAAGATTTGTAAAAAAGTTTTAGAAATATCAGTGTCATTCTAAGCAAAGCGATCGAGGAATCTGCCTCCGGAGATTTAGATTCTTCGCTTTGCTCAGAATGACACAATCACTGCGAGGTGTTGTGACATGAAGTATATTCTCGTGATCGGCGACGGCATGGCGGACAACCCGGTTGACGCCCTCGGCGGAAAAACACCGCTGCAATACGCTCATACGCCCGTCATCGACAAATTGGCGTCAAAAGGCGTTGTCGGCAGTGTCCTGACAGTGCCGGAGGGGCTGCCGGCAGGAAGCGATACGGCCATTCTGTCCATATTCGGCTGCGACCCGAGGACATGCTATACGGGCCGAGCACCCCTGGAGGCGGCAGCCAGCGGCATCAGGCTTCTGCCTGGTAACATCGCCTATCGGTGCAATATGGTGACTTATGAGGACGCCGGGCTGCCGTTTGAGGAAAAGAGAATTTTGTCCCACTCCGCTGGATCAATCGAGGGAGAGGAATCGGCCGAGCTTGTCAGCGTACTGTGGCGTGACCCGCGTTTTCGTGAATACGCCGATAAGGCGGGCATGACGGTTTTTCCGTCGCTTTCCTTCCGACACATCGCCGTCCAGAGTGCCGCCGATATCACAGGGATCGTCCTGATCCCGCCGCATGACCATCTGGGGGAGAAAATCGGTCCTCTCATGCCGACCGGATGTGCGAATGCGGGCGTTCTGAAGGAGCTGATGATCAAAGCGCACGAGGTGCTCGACCGCCACCCGATCAACGAAAAAAGGCGGGCCGAGGGTAAGCTGCCCGCAAACGGCATCTGGTTCTGGGCGGAAGGGACGGCCGTGGCGCTGCCGCAGTTTTTTGAAGCCTACGGCAAAACTGGCGGCGTGATTTCGGCTGTACCACTATGCCACGGGATTGCATCGCTTGCCGGCTTGCAGCCGGTTACCGTCGAAGGCGCGACGGGTGAGCTGGTGACGAATTACGAGGGCAAGGTGGAAGCGGCGCTCGAGGTGCTGAAGCTACATGATTTCGCGGCCATTCACGTCGAGGCGCCCGACGAGTGCACGCACAACGGAGACCTCAAGGGTAAGCTGCAGGCCATCGAGTGGCTTGACAGCCGCGTCATTCTGCCGCTGACTGAAATGCTTGGAGCGCAGCGTATACCATACAGGCTGCTTTTGCTGTCCGACCACAAGACACTCACCGCCACAAGAGGCCACGACGGAGAACCGGTGCCGTTTCTCTTATACGACAGCAGAAAAGACGATAATTCCGGACTGACCTACAGCGAGGAAAACGGCGATAAAGGTCCGTTTGTCGAAACGGGCGTTCATCTGATGGGGATGCTTTTTGAAAAATAATACAATGAAAATCAAAGAAAACGCGTACGCGAAAATTAATCTGTCCATAGATATCGTTTCCAGGATGGAAAACGGCTATCATAACATGCGCATGGTCATGCAGAGCGTCCGGCTGCATGACGAAATTACTATTTTATGTCAGCCCGGCCAAGGCATAAATGTTGGTACAGACCTCAAATACCTTCCGAACGACGACCGGAATATCGCGGCGCGTGCAGCCGCCGTATTTTTTGAGCACACGGGCATTACCGGTTACCAGACGGATATCGATGTCAAAAAACACATACCCGTCTGTGCCGGCCTGGGCGGCGGCAGTACCGACGGTGCCGCCGTACTTAGGGCACTCAATACGCTTTTTGAGACAAACATGGACAGAAGGGCACTTGAGCGGTTGGCCGAAAGGGTGGGCTCGGATGTGCCGTTCTGCATCGCGGGCGGAACAGCCCTGGCCGAAGGCCGCGGTGAGATACTTACTGACCTGGAGCCGATCCCCGACTGCCATATAGTCATATGCAAGCCCGCGTTCGCCATCTCCACGCCGGAGCTATTTTCAAAGATCAACTGCGAGAGGATCCACCTGAGGCCGGATACAAACGGCCTTGTTGATGCATTAAACAAGCAAAACCTGTCGGCTGTCGCCAGGCGTATGTATAATGTTTTTGAGGATGTGCTGCCGAAGGGAACGACTGCTGTCGGAGAAATCAAGCAGCGCCTTCTCGATCATGATGCCCTGGGAGCTGTGATGACCGGAACGGGCTCCGCCGTCTTCGGCTTGTTTTTAGACAGCAGCGCCGCCAATTACACGTATAATGATCTGAAAAGCACATATCAGGAGAGCTTCCTGACCGATACCGCAGGCAGAATAGAGCTTGACTGACCGCTGAGTAGATAAAGAGTGTATAAGAAGTAAAAACCCCGTCGATAATTGCAGTAGAAGCACAAAATATTCTATATGCAATGAATTGCCGGAGGTTTTTTACTTATGAAACTGAAAAAATGGGAGCTCGCGCTGATATGCGCGCTGGTGATGACATTCCTTTGCGGCGCCGCGCTCAAAAGAGAGCAGCAGGACCTGTCGGACAAGCTCATCCGCCTGCATGTTGTTGCAAATTCCGATTCGGACGAGGATCAGGCCCTGAAGCTTCAGGTACGAGACAGAATTCTGGAAGAGATCACGCCCCTCATTGACGGTATCACAGACAGGGATGCCGCCGCAACAATTATCAACAGTCAAATGGAAGCGATTATCGCTGTTTCGGAAAAAGTCATACTCGAGCAAGGCTTCGGCTATACTGTGGCGGCAAGGGTGGATGTGGAGAATTTTCCGACGCGGGACTATGAAACCTTCTCTCTGCCGGCAGGAAAGTATACATCTCTCCGCGTCGAGATCGGAGAAGCGGGCGGTCACAACTGGTGGTGCGTCATCTTCCCACCCCTATGCATGACGGCGGCGACGGATTACGAGGAGACGTTCAAGCAGCTCACGGACGATCAAATCAAGCTCATCACGTCGGACGAGCCGGAATATGTGATCAAATTCAAGTCCATCGAGTGGCTCAATAAGCTCCTCGCCTGGCTGGGGCTTTAAATAACTCAATCTTCCGTGGAGGGGTGGACCTTGTGTCCGCCCTTTTCCTGTTCATGCAGGGAGGGCGATTCGTGAATCGAAGCTACAGCAAATTATCATGGTTGCCGATTCACTGTTTTTGTTATATGATACTTGTCATCAAGTCCCAATTACGGAGTAATAGTATGCTGCAAATCAAAAACCTGACGGTGTCTCTTGTTAAAGACCTCCGTACGATCATCGACGGCTTTTCTTTTATATTAAACGACGGGGATAAGGCTGTTATCATCGGCGAAGAGGGAAACGGTAAGTCAACGCTTTTAAAGCTGATTCACAATCCGCTCTTAATTGCCGGATATGCCGAGTATACCGGCAGCGTTATTACTCATGGTACGCGCATCGGCTATCTCGCCCAGGAACTGAGTGAGACCGAGAAAACGATGCGGGTTGGCGATTATTTCAGTGCCGTTTCCGGATTTTATGAAATGGCCCCGCGGGAGTTGGCACAGACATCGTTTCTGCTGGGGCTTCCCGCCGATCTGTATTATTCGGAGCAGAAGGTGGGCACGCTCTCCGGCGGAGAACGCGTCAAGCTGCAGCTGCTCAGAATCCTTATCGAAAAGCCGGAGATATTGCTTCTCGACGAACCCTCAAACGACATCGACATCGAGACGCTGGAATGGCTTGAAAAGTTCATCAACACGTGTTTATTGCCGGTCATGTTCGTTTCTCATGATGAGACGCTCATCGAGAATACGGCAAATGTCATTATCCATATCGAGCAGGTGCGCCGGAAAACGACGCCGCGCTGTACGGTGGCAAAGATGACTTACAGGGAGTATATTGGCCTTCGGATGAACAAGCTGGCGCGGCAGGAGCAGGCGGCCAGGAAAGAGCGCAGTGAACTCGACGCGAAGCTGGAGCGCTTCCGGAAAATCCAGCAGAAGGTGGAACACGAGCAGGAGACGATCTCCCGGGGCGATCCGCACGGCGGGCGGCTGCTGAAGAAGAAGATGAAAGCCGTCAAATCCCTCGAACACAGGATCGAACGCGAAAGCGTGGACATGACGCTGCTGCCGGACATTGAGGACGCCATCTTCGTAAAATTCGACGGGGGAGTCGCCGTACCGAACGGCAAAACGGTCCTCGATATGGCGCTTGACAGGCTGACAGTCGGCGAAAGGCTGCTGTCTCAAAATATCCGTCTGAACGTCACAGGCCCGGAGAAAATATGCGTCATCGGCAGAAACGGA
>CAZJCH010000072.1:7769-8875 GCA_964544005.1 uncultured Papillibacter sp. | reverse complement strand
TGCGCTCGATCGTATACAGCCTGCCGTCCTTGCGGAAGTAACGGCCTGTCTGTTTGAAGGTAAATGGCACTCCGGTCTCAACACACTGGCGGCGGATATCCAGTATCCAGTCGTAGTCGCAGACGCGGGCGTTTGGCCCCGATTCGCCGCCGGCAACGACGCCCTCGATATGCGGTCCAAGGTAATGCGATAAGTCGATCCGTTCCAAAAGCGGTTCCGTCGAAATCCCCTTATGTTGAATCGGGGCGTCAAGCAGGATCGGAAGCCGGAAATCGGCCATCGCCTGATTCTCGACAGTCGAATAGATCGTGACATTCGGATACCCCACGCCCCAGTCGTCCGGCAGCTCAACAGAAAACCGGTGAATCCGCTTGGTGATGATCAAAAAATCCAGATCGGGCCGCATTTTGATCATCGCCCAGGCCTCGCCGCGCCACGCGTCCGCCTCGTCCAGAAAAAAATCGGACGTGAAGCAGGTGTACACAGTCTCACCGGGCGGTATCTTCGGCGCACCCTGCCTGTTCTTTCTAAGGGGCAAGTCGAAGCTCTGCGTCTTAGCGACTGCCGCGCTGTCCCTGCCGTACCGCGCGTCGCCCCGATAGACATAACAGTTCTGGCAGCCCGGCGATATTTTTCTGCAGCCGTGCCATAAATTCCACAGCGCCACGCGCATCCCTCCGGTCGATTCAACAGAAACAGCATATGCCGGCCCCGTCGGTTTCTCAACGCCTTTTACTGGTTTATATCCTTTGTGTAAGCTTTAACAATTTGTTCACCATTGTTTGACACGGCGTATTATGATAGGATTATCTGTAATCATTTGTAATAAGGGGGTATTCGCATGGCGAAGAAAGCGCTTGTGATCGAAGACGATATCAATATCGCCGAACTGCTGCGGCTCTATCTTGAAAAAGACGGGTTTGAAGTTTATATCGCCGACAACGGCGGAAAGGGCGTGTCGGAATTCGAGCGCCTGAACCCCGACCTGGTGCTTTTGGATATCATGCTGCCCGTCCTTGACGGCTGGGGTGTCTGCCGCGAGATCAGGAGCGTCTCGAAGGTCCCGATCATCATGCTGACAGCCAAGGGCGAGACGTTTGACAAGG
>CAZJCH010000072.1:3371-7759 GCA_964544005.1 uncultured Papillibacter sp. | reverse complement strand
CCGGTCTTGAAATGGGCGCCGACGACTATATCGTCAAGCCCTTTGAGATCAAGGAGCTTTTAGCCCGCGTCCACGCTGTCATGCGCCGTTCGGAGTGTGACCAGGGGAAGGAGTCTAAAAAGCTCGTTTTCGACAAGCTTGTTATCAATATGGAATCCTTCGAGCTGCTCGTTGACGGTAAAAAGGTCGACGCGCCGCCGAAGGAGATGGAGCTTTTATACCACCTGGCTTCGACGCCCAACAGGGTCTATACGCGCAACCAGCTCCTGGACGAGGTCTGGGGCTTCGACTATTTCGGCGATTCCCGCACCGTTGACGTCCATATCAAAAGGCTGCGTGAAAAGCTTGAAAACGTGAGCGATAAATGGACGCTGAAGACCGTCTGGGGTGTTGGGTACAAATTCGAGTTGAACGGTTCATGAAGAAAAGTATTTATATCAAAAATTTCTGTATGACTGCCGGTATCGTTTTCATAAGCTTTCTCATTCTCGGCAGCTTGTTTTTCACCTGGAGTTATCGTCTCGTCATAGGCGAGAAGCAAAAGGAGATGTCGTCAACGGCCGACGATGTCGTCGAGTTCATCAATTATTTTGGCCTGGGCTATGATCTCACCAATTTGGATTTTCGCGTGGCGCTCAACACGATTTCTAATACGACGGGTTTTGATATCATGATTGCCAACGCGGACGGGGTCGTCATATCCTGCTCAGACAGACAGGTCATTTGCCCGCATCTGGGGAAAGTTATACCGGCGGACGTCCTGTTGCCGCTGAACGCCGGCACAGGCTATACCAGAAACTCTGACCTCGGCGGTGTTTACGGCGAGATTCGCTATGTGATGGGCGTCCCGCTTCTGAGAAGCTTCGATGGCAAAGCAATCGGGTATATGTTCCTTTCGAGCACTGCAAACGACATGGTCCAGATTTGGCGCCAGTTTGCCGGGGTCTTCCTGTTTATTTCGGCTATTGTTCTGATGCTCACCTTTGTCATCTCGTTTATCACGACGAAAAAGCAGGCTGAGCCCATCAATGCGATGGCCCTGGCCGCCAGGCGGTTTGCCAGAGGTGATTTTTCGATGCGCGTCGAGAACGAGGACCGGGAGGATGAGATCGGACAGCTGACGGAAGCTTTCAACACGATGGCGGATTCTCTGCAGCGGTCGGAAAAGCTCCGCCGCGACTTTATCGGCAACGTCTCCCACGAGCTGAAAACGCCGATGACCGTCATCTCCGGCTTTTCGGACGGTATACTTGACGGCACGATTCCGCCTGAAAACGAGCGGAAATACCTTGAGGTCATCTCCTCCGAGACGAAGCGGCTGTCACGCCTTGTCCGCAACATGCTGGACATGTCGCGCATCCAGTCGACATCGCCGGAAGCTTTAAAAGGCGGCTGCTTTGACATTTCCGAGGTCCTCCGGCTCTCTCTTTTGAGCCTGGGCGGGAAGATCGACGCCAAGGGCCTCGACGTCGAGGCCGAGCTGCCGGAGGAACCCATTAAGGTACGCGGAGATAAGGATTCCATCACGCAGGTTGTCTACAACCTGATCGACAACGCCATCAAGTTTGCCGAAAAGGGCTCGACGATCCGCAAGGGCACAGGGTCTTTGTCTCCATCGAAAACCGGGGTGAGACGATACCCGCGGAGGAAATGCCGCTCATCTTTGACAGATTCCATAAAACAGACAGGTCAAGAAGCGAAAACCGCGATGGCGTCGGCCTCGGCCTTTATATCGTCAAAACGATCCTGGATAACCACAATGAGGACATATTCGTGACAAGCAGCGGCGGCATTACAAGGTTTACCTTTACGCTGACGCTGGCAGGTCACGAAAAAATCGATGTCAAGCCAGGGAAGTAATTAACAATTTATTAAAAGTTAATTCACATATCAGATGCATTTATGGATTATGATGGCAGTGTTGAAACGGCCGTTGCCCGTTAACGGTGGCTCTTAACAATAACTCCTGATTCCCAACACGATCACCGTGCCTTCCTCCCCGGCCGTAACGGTCCGATTCAATATATCCCGAATAACTCCCTCTCTTTTCGAAAAACCCCCGGCGAAAGTCGGGGGTTTTTCGTCAGAAAATCGCCGTGAACCCGTAAGTAATGCCGAATATGATAAGCCCCGCGATAAGGACGCCCGTGGCGATTGCGGGCAAAGCCGTCTTCAGCCGGATGTCCAGAATCGCCGCAATCAAAGCGCCTGTCCACGCGCCTGTGCCGGGCAGCGGTATGGCCACAAAGATAATCAGACCGATGATCTCGCCTTTATACAGCGCGCCCCCCTTGGACAGCGCCTTGCTTTCAAGCTTCCCGGCAAGACGCGCGAGAAGCGCGCTTTTTTTTTGCATCCAGATAAAGATGCGCCGGATAAAAATGATGATAAACGGGACGGGTAATAAATTGCCCACAATGCTGATGACGGTGGCCGTGACGGGGCTGAGCCCCATGGCCACACCGATGGGGATCGCGCCGCGCAGCTCGATGATGGGCAGCATTGAGACGACGAAGGTGATGAGCATTTTCCCGATTTCCGAGGATTTAAGCAGTTCCACTATATTCATGCCATGTCTCCCACTTAAGTATTTAAGGTTGCCCCCGAAGCTTGATAATCCTGTCACGGAGGACGGCGGCGTATTCGAATTCCAGCATCTTAGCGGCATTTGCCATCTCTTTTTCGAGTTTTGCGACGGCCTCGTCGCGTTCGCGGCGGGTCATCTTCACCTCGCTGCCCTCGCTTTTGGGCAGGATGGCCTCGTCCTTTGAAATCTCAAGCAGGTCGCGGACGCTCTTGATAATCGTCTTCGGGACGATGGCATGGGCATCATTAAAGGCCTTTTGTCTGACGCGGCGGCGCTCCGTCTCGTCGATGGCCGCGCGCATGGACCGCGTCATATTGTTGGCGTACATGATGACCGTGCCTTCCTCGTTTCGGGCGGCACGCCCGATCGTCTGGACGAGGGCCGTCTCGCTGCGCAAAAAACCCTCTTTGTCCGCATCCAGGATTGCCACGAGCGATACCTCCGGCAGGTCAAGACCCTCGCGTAACAGGTTGATTCCGACAAGCGCGTCAAATTCTCCGAGACGCAGATCTCGAATAATCTCCATGCGCTCGAGTGTCGAAATATCAGAGTGCATATACCGGACACGGATGCCGGTGCCGGTGAGATAGGCCGTCAAATCCTCCGCCATTTTCTTTGTCAGCGTCGTGACGAGGGTCCGCTCGTTCTTTTTGACACGGATATTGATCTCAGCGATGAGGTCGTCAATCTGTCCGTCGACGGGGCGGACGGAAATGATCGGGTCAAGAAGCCCCGTGGGACGGATGATCTGCTCGACGACCTGGGACGAACGGGACTTTTCGTAATCGGACGGCGTTGCCGAAACATAAATCATCTGATGGACGCGCTCGGTGAATTCGTGGAACTTCAGCGGCCTGTTATCAAAGGCCGACGGGAGCCTGAATCCGTATTCCACAAGGCTCTCCTTGCGCGCCCGGTCCCCGTTGTACATTGCGCGCACCTGGGGCAGCGTCACATGGCTCTCATCGACGAAGAGGACAAAATCCTTTGGGAAATAATCGAGAAGCGTCATCGGCGCCGAGCCCTCGGGCCTGCCCGTGATGACGCGGGAATAGTTTTCAATGCCGGTGCAGTAACCCAGCTCCCGCATCATTTCAATATCGTACATCGTCCGCTGGTGAATCCGCTGCGCCTCCACCAGCTTGTTTTCGCTCTCAAAATATTCGACGCGCGCCTTCATTTCAGCCTGAATGTCCTTGACGGCGCGCTCCATTTTTTCCGCTGTCGTGACATAGTGCGAGGCCGGGTAGATGGCAATATGGGATATGTTTTTAACGGGCATGCCGGTGACGACGTTCACCTCGCTGATGCGCTCTATCTCGTCCCCGAAAAACTCGACGCGGACGGCGTTGTCCCGGGCGTAGGCGGGGAATATCTCCACCGTGTCGCCCCGGACCCTGAACATATTACGCTCAAAGGCGATATCGTTCCGCCCGTACCGGATTTCCACCAGCTTTTTGAGGAGCTGGTCCCGATCTCTTGTCTGGCCGACTCGGAGGGAGATGACCATGTTCTGGTAGTCGATGGGGTCGCCGAGGCCGTAGATACAGCTGACGGAGGACACGACGACAACATCACGCCGCTCAAAGAGCGCCGACGTGGCGCTGTGCCGCAGCCGTTCGATCTCGTCGTTGATGGCGCTGTCCTTTTCGATATACGTGTCCGTGTGGGGAATATAAGCCTCCGGCTGATAGTAATCGTAGTAAGACACGAAAAACTCCACGGCGTTGTCGGGGAAAAACTCCTTGAATTCGCTGCACAGCTGCGCTGCCAGCGTCTTGTTATGGGCCAGCACTAAAGT
>CAZJCH010000072.1:0-3361 GCA_964544005.1 uncultured Papillibacter sp. | reverse complement strand
CGGCCGCTGGAGCTTTTCGATGATCTTCGCCATCGTGTACGTCTTGCCGGAGCCCGTGACGCCCAGAAGCGTCTGCTCCTCGAACCCCAGCTCGACGCCCCGCGCCAGCGCCTCGATGGCCTCCGGCTGGTCGCCGGAGGGTTCGTATTCGCTTACAACCTTAAAATCAGGCATGTTTTACCTCAAATTTCTACCGTTTTGACTGCATTTTTACCCTTTTTAGCTTCGTTTTGGGGTGGTTTTGGACCCAAAATTTGTTACAGAATTATTAATAATTATGCAAAAGTGTTAAATCTCTGACAGCTCCGGGGCCGCGAAGCGCTGCAAACACTTGGTTTTCTGATTTTTTGTGCAAAATGACATGTATGCTATATATTTTTTACGCTGCATCCATCACGGCCGCGTTAAGGACTTACATATAGTATACTACGAAAAGCGTTACATTGAAATACTCTGTCCACCCTAATCCGTTGCCGATGCATCTTACGTAGGGGCAGACCTTGTGTCTGCCCTCTTTTGGTAAGGGATGCGTTATTGATATAGGGCAGACACAAGGTCTGCCCCTGCGTGTCAATGCGGTGAATGCGGAGTATTCAATATCAGTAATTGCTTCAGCTCTTCAAACACCGTCGGGCTGGAGACGATGAGGTTATCGCAGCGGATATCGTCGGGGAGAGTGTCGGCGGGGGGCTTAAAATAGCCGACGGCGGCGCCGGCTTCTTTGGCAATCAGGCGCGCGGCGGCCACGTCCCAGGGACTCAGGTGCGCCTCGTAATAGCACTGCAGGCGGCCGCAGGCGACCCAGCAGATATCCAGTGCGGCGGAGCCGAGACGGCGGAAATCCCCGATGTTCAGCAGAAGGCGCTCCATACGGGCGAAGATCTCCCTGGTATCCGCTTTGGTCCTGACGTAGGGAAAGCCGGTGGCGACAAGGCAGGTCTTCAGGGTCGATACGTCTTTGACGCGTATCGGGTTACCGTTCAAAAAAGCGCCTGAATTCTCGGCGGCGCAAAACAGCTCGTGCATAAACGGGTTATAGACGACCCCGGCGCGGACGGCGTCATTCTCGGCGAAGGCGATCGAAACGGCCGCCATCTGGTGGCCATTTGCGAAATTGACCGTGCCGTCGATGGGGTCGATGATCCAGGTGGGCTTTTTGATATCATAATTCCGGACCGTGTCTTCCTCGGACAGGAATTCATGATCCGGCCAGAGCTTGTGTATTTCGCTTTTTATGATATCGTTTGAAATCAGGTCCGCGTTCGTGACGAGCTCGACGCCGGCCTTCATGTCCTCCGTCAGCGCGTCAGCGTCTCTCAGCTCCTTGATTTTTGCTCCGGCGAGGCGCGCAATGCGCATGGCTTCTTGCAATAATTGCTCCATATGATTAACTCCATAACTTGACCGTCTGATGTTTTACCTGAAAAAGCCGTTGTCGGCCATGGAGACGAAGTCGTCGTCGGCCACGACGATGTGGTCTGAAAGCGTGATGTCGACGGCCTTGAGCGCCTGATCGATCCTGCGCGTCGTTATTTTGTCCTCGTCCGAGGGGATGGCAATCCCGCTGGTGTGGTTGTGGGCGATGATAACGCTCGTCGAGTTGTACACGAGGGCATTTTCGACGATTTTCCGGACGCTGATGTTGGCGGAATTCACGCTGCCGCGGAACAACAGCTTGCAGTTTAATACCTTGCATTTGGCATCGAGACATACCATATAGACGATTTCGTCCCGCTCGGCAAAAAAGCGCGGCAGAAGGTATTCGCCCGCCTTTTTTGTCGAATCCAGGATGTCGTCGAAGCTGACGCGTGACATGAGATAGCGCCTGCTGACCTGCGGGATGAGCTTTATATACTCCGCGGTATTCCTGCCGATGCCCGGCGCCTTGACAAGCTCCTCGACGGGCGCGTCAAAAACGGCGGCCAGTGACCCAAACTTGTTCAAAAGCGCGTGGGCGATGGGATTCACGTCCGCCCGCGGCAGCGCATAAAATAAGAGAAGCTCCAAAACGCTGTGGTCCTCGAAGCTCTCCAGCCCGTGCTCAATGAAACGCTTTTTGATGCGCTCCCTATGTCCCTCGTGGACATTCATACGTCCACCCGATTTGCTCCGTAAAGGGACAGATATTCCTCCATTTTTAGCTTGCGCGCATCTCCGGCGGGGAAGGAATCGATGATATCCCGGACGGTGATGATCGGGTAAACCTTTATGCCAAGCTTCTCCCGGAGCTCATCCAGCGCCGACAGCGCGCCGGTGCCCCGTTCCATTCGGTCCACGGAGACAAACAGCGCCCCGATTGTGACCGGCGCTACCTGGGCAAGGAGTGCGATGCTTTCGCGAACGGCCGTGCCGGCCGTGACGACATCCTCAATAATGGCGAGCCTGTCGCCCTGCTTCGGCTGATAGCCGACAATGCCGCCGCCCTCGCCGTGGTCCTTGTGTTCCTTGCGGTTGAAGCAATAGGGGATGTCAAGCCCGTGGCTGCGAAAAAGAGAGGACGCCGCGGCGACGGCCAGCGGGATGCCCTTGTACGCCGGCCCGAAAAGCGCGTCGAAGCGCTCGCCGCTTTGAACGATGCACTCGGCGTAATAATCGCCGAGCTTTGAGATCTGGGCGCCTGTTCGATAATTGCCGGTGTTGATAAAATATGGCGTTTTGCGTCCGCTTTTCGTCGTGAAGTCCCCGAACGTCAGCACGCCCGCGTCCATCATGAATGAAATGAAGTCATTTTTGAGGCCCATTGCCTTACCTCCATATTCTGGTGGTTTATACGTCATTATAACACTACATATATCGCGGTTCAATGCTCCGTTGGTAAAAACAAATCATCCCGGAATGTTGAATTTTGTTTAATATTATTGTATAATTATCTTTATGGCAAATTGGCGGCCGGACATTTCCCGGGACGAGCGATGCGGCGCCTGCCAGGCGTATTTGCTTATTATGACAATCAATGGCTTTGACGCGATTATTTTATTTTCAGGGTGGATCTATGGGTTTTAAAATCGGAATCGATATCGGCAGCACGACGGTAAAAACGGTTGTACTGGATGATAGCGGGAAAATGGTTTTCCGGGCGTACGAGCGGCATTATTCCAAGGTGCGCGAGAAGGCGGCGGAGCAGCTCCGCTCGGCGTCTTATATATTGTCGGGCCAAAAAGTCAACACGGTGATCACGGGTTCGGCCGGCCTCGGCGTGGCGAAAGCCTCCGGCATCCGGTTTGTGCAGGAGGTATACGCCACAGCGTCCGCCGTCCGTGAATATATCCCCGATACCGACGCCGTCATCGAGCTGGGCGGCGAGGACGCGAAGATCATTTTCTTCGGCCGGAGCCTGGAGGAGCGCATGAACGGCTCCTGC
>CAZJCH010000071.1:0-8917 GCA_964544005.1 uncultured Papillibacter sp. | reverse complement strand
GTGGACTCGGTATCGATCACGATATATGCCCGTTTTCCACGTTTTCTGGCGATACAGCAAACACCGACGGCGGAACCCACCGAGTCGAGATCCGCGTATTTATGGCTCATGACAAAAACGGCGGAGGCGTCGCTTAACAGCTCGCCGAAGGCATTTGACATGACGCGGGACTTGACCTTAGTTCTTTTTTCGACTTCGGCGGAATGCCCGCCGAAAAATTCAAAGTTAAACTTGTTTTTTATAACGGCTTGGTCGCCGCCTCTGGACAGCGCCATTTCAATGCCCAGCGACGCAAAGCGGAAGCTCTCTTCGAAGGTCTTGCCGTCCTTGCCGATACCGATGCTGAGTGTCGCCTGAACCCCGCCGGCCCGTATCGTCTCTCTGACGGAATCCAGAACGGAGAACTTGTCCTCGACATAGCCTTTAATAAAACGATCCTCAAACAGGAAAAGGTACCGGTCCCTGTCATACTTGCAAAGGATACCGCCGCTGCCGCTGATCCAGGAGCTGATTTTATCGTCGATGGCCGAAAGCAGGGCGGATTTGTCTTTTTCGCTCAGGCTCTTGATCAGCTCGTCGTAATTGTCCAGCATGATGACAGCGCATGTAACGCGTGAGCTCAGAAATTCCTCATATTTTTCCGCGTACTCCGTGACGTCGACCCAGTAAGCGGCGGCCATGATATTTCCCGGCTCGTTTGTCGTATGGACGAGACTGCCGAAGACCTTGTACCGGCGACCGTTAATCGTCATCAGGTCCGGGCATTCATTTTTACCTTCCGACAGCCATTTCCCGTTGAAGCCGGGAATCAGGTCTGTGATCCTGACATCGAAAAAGCGTTCCTTGGCACCCGCAAGCGTGACGAAACGGCTGTTTGACCATAGGATCACATAGGAGCTCGGACTGAAAATAACAACGGGCAGGGGGAAATTCAGGAGTGTGCCTTTCGTGGCTGATTCCGTGCTGCTCGCCACGGACTCAATATACTTCATCAGCTTCAGCGACCGTTTTTTTGACGACAGCCGGCTGAAAAAAGCCAGCAGAAGCACGACCACCGCTTCGCCGATACCCAGGTAAAGGCTATACTCCCCGAAGAAAAGTGTCGCGACGGCGAAGACAAGCAGAAGCGTCAGATAGAAGCTGATACTGGGCTGGTATTTATCCAGAGGCTTTTTATTCAATCCGGGCACCTCAAATACAGCATTGATGGTTTATTATAACAAAGAAGCGGGCCTTATACAATAGCATCGGGTACCAAAATCAATGAACGCTTCTTCTCATGCGGATAACAAAGGGACTCCATGGAAATACTGGCAAATACCAGTTTATTTCAATCCGAATGGAGCGTTTTAAAATTGAAAGCAATTATTATGGCCGGCGGCGAAGGGAGACGGCTCCGCCCTCTGAGCGCCGATAAGCCAAAACCGATGATGGAGCTTCTTGACAGGCCTGTGCTGGAGCATATCCTTGAGCTCCTTAAAAAAAACGGCGTAGCGGAAGCCTGCTTGACACTCAAATATCTTCCGCAGATCATTACGGATTATTTCGGGAGCGGTGAAAAATTCGGCATCAGGATCGACAGCAGAATCGAAACAGAGGCCCTCGGCACGGCCGGGGGCGTCTTGAACTGCTTTGATTTTATAAATAGTGCCGGTGGTGCCGGTGATGACTTCCTTGTCATATCGGGCGACTGTGTGTGCGACTTCGATCTCGCGGCGCTGATGGATTATCACCGTCAAAAAGGGGCGGATGTGACGCTGGCGCTTTACAGCCACATGGAGCCGTGCGAATATGGTCTCGTCGTCACGGACGGTAACGGCAGGATTGAACAGTTTGTTGAAAAACCGGCTTGGGACCATGTGCTGACGGACCGGATCAACACGGGGATATATATCATCTCGCCGCGCGTACTCCGCGAGATCCCGAAGGAGGTGCCGTACGATTTCGGGCGGGACCTTTTCCCGAAGCTCCTCCGGGAAGGTTTCAAGCTTTACGGCCTCCTGGCGGAAGGCTACTGGTGCGACATCGGCAGCACGGGCGCGTATCATAAGTGCTGTCTTGACGCGCTCCGGGGCCTGATAAAAATCGACAAGCGCACGCCGCCCTCTCAGGATGGCGTGTGGTGCTTGTCGTCCATGCCCGAAGGCACCGTGATTATCCCGCCCGTCTATATCGGTGAAAACGCCGTTATTGACAAAGGCGCGACTATCGGCCCGCTGGCCGTGCTCGGCGCTTCAACCGTTATCGCATCCGGGGCTCATGTCCGCAACTCAGTCATAAACGGCGCCGTCATCAACGAAAGCGCTTGTATAGAAGGCGCCGTCGTCTGTGCCGGCGTTACCGTCGGGCACTCCGCATCGCTCGAAGAAGGCTCCGTAATCGGCGCAAATTGCGTCATCGGCGACGGCTGCGTCATATCCGCCGGCGTCAAGGTCTGGCCGGACAGGCAGATACCGCCCGGCTCCGTCGTTTCGGGAGATGTTACCCATAGGATGCCGGGCAGCGGGCTGTCCTTCAAAAAGCCGGGCATCCTATCCGGCGAGCTCGGCATTTCAGTAACGGCGGAGGCGTGCCTGAGACTGGGTGAAGCCTCGGGTGCGTTTGCTCGCGTCGGTGTCGGCTGGCGCGGCGGCGACACAGCCAGGGTCATGGCCGAAGCCTTCGGCTGCGGCGTCTGTGCCTCAGGCGGCGAGCTGATCCGGTACGACGGAGGCTTTCAGTCGTGCGCCGCCTACGCGGGACTTTTGTTTGACCTGCCGCTGACTGCGTTTTTTGAAGCTGCTAAGAATATCGTCACAATTGCCTTTTTCGGGAAAAACGGCGGCAAAATATCCCGCGATACGGAACGAAAACTTGAAATGTCTGTGCCGGAGCCCCACGGGACGTCCCCGCGGCGGACGGGTCATGCGTCGTCTGTGACAGGCGTCTCGGACGCCTATGTCTCAGCCGCCGCGCGGCAGGCTTATATGATGCTGGAAAACACGGGGAATTTAACAGTAGCCGTCACAGGCGGCGGCGCCGAAAACAGGGCGTTGAAAAACACGCTGCTGCTCATGAGCTGTTCGGTTTCCGAGAAAAAGGCGGGACTGCCGTCTTTTGAGGTATCATGCGGCGGTGCGGCTTTGTCGGCGTCGGATGAGGAAGGATACGCCCTGTCCGACGATCAGCTCAAGGTTCTGACAGCCTTTGTCGAGTTTTCGTGCGGAGCGTCGGAGCTTGCGGTACCGTATGACGCTCCGGGCGCTATTGAAATCATGGCGGAGAGCTTTGACGCCGCCGTCCTGCGAACCGGCAGAGACGGCCGGCGCGCCGAGGAACTATATCTGCGTCAGCTCGTCATGCGCGACAGTGTTTTCGCGGCCGCGCGCCTGTGTGCATGGCTAAAAGCGCGCGGCGAGACACTCTCGGCGCTCCGCCGGAGGATGCCGAAATACTCGACCATAACAAGGGAGGTTTCGCTGAAGGGCGGCCGCGGTGCAGCCATGCGCATGATGTCGTCCTGCAGTGCCGGAATGGCGACTGAAATGGCGGCAGGCCTTCGGCTTGACACTGGCCGCGGCTATGTCTATATTTCGCCGCTTCGTGATAAAAGCGCGCTGAGAATCCACGCCGAGAGCTTCAGCGAGGAAACGGCCGAGGAGCTGTGCGTAGAATTTGAACGCAGGGCGCTCGATAACGACCTTAAGTGACAAAAAAACCGACAAATACCGGAAACAGCCGCGGCTATTTAAAAAATCAGTTGCGGCTGTTTTTATTATAAACTATAATGTAGATACCGAAGTATACATAAAGGGCGAATTTCTATGAAAAAAGTGATTGTTTTAGCTGCCTTTCTGGCAGTGTTGCTTCAGATGATGGGCTGCGCCGGCAATATAGCCGCCAATACCGTATTATCCGGGGAGGATCTTAAGGATAAAAAAATCGGCGTGGCAAAAGGCACAGCGGCGACGTATTATGCCGACGGGTACGGGACGATGCAAACGTACGATTCCTCGGAGACAATGCTTGTCGACCTAAAAAACGGCAGCATAGACTGCGCTGTTATGGATGAAGCGCTGGCCAAGAACCTGATAAAAAAAGTACAGGGGCTGAAGATACTCAAGCAGCCGCTTGTCGAGTGCGAATTCCGTTTCACCATCGCAAAGGAAAACCCCGATCTTCTCGAAGCCGTCAACGCCGCATTGAAGGACCTGAAGGAGAGCGGAACGCTGGAGAAAATCATCGAGGGCTATCAGTCCGGCAATGATTTCAAGTATACTTCTCCGGAGGATATCGACCTCTCGCACGGGACGCTCACCTTGGCGGTGGACGCGGCGATGCCGCCGTATTCCCACCTCGACAAGGAGGGGCAGCCGGCCGGCCTCCATGTCGATATCGCCCGCGCCGTATGTGACCTTCTGCACGTGGCGATGGATGTTTCCATCGTCGATAGCAGCGATCTCGTCCTCACCGTCCAGTACGGCAAGGCGGACTTATCGCTGGGCGCTGCCGCAGACGACGAAGAAAACGCCAGGCTCGCCGTCTTCTCAAACCCCTATACGTCATGCACCCAGGTCATCGTCACAAGGCGCTGAACCGCACCGGTTTTTATAAGACATAAATCAAGGGCCGCAGGGGTCAATTCTGAGGATACCTAATCAATCGGCACGGTTGTATTGCCTATTGTGACACTGACATTTATTGGTTTTGTGGCGATTGTAAAGAAGAAACAAGAAATAGAGAGAAGAAAACAAAAGAAACGACGATTCTGACAGGAATCGTCGTTTCTTTATAGTGCGAGAGATGGGACTTGAACCCACACGCCATGCGACACACGCCCCTCAAACGTGCCTGTCTACCAATTCCAGCACTCTCGCGGATAGTGCAAAGGTTATTATAGTCAGACGGGGGTGTTTTGTCAACAGATTAATTGTGGGAAATAAAACTTGTTCGGAATTATTACTCATACAGCCCCAAAACGACATTGGATAAGGCGTCGGCGAAATACCGCACTGCCGTCAGGGCTTCCTGCAGCGTGTTGCCGATACTGCCGACCTCGACGATCATGGAGCCCGTCGTCGCCTGCTGGTTGAAACGGTACTGCGAGAGCTTAATGGGCTTGGCAAGCGAGGGGTAGAGCCTGTTCATCTCGTCTTGTATGTGCAGGGCCAGCTTAAGGTTCTCCTTCCAGTTGGGATGTTTGAGCCCGGAGAAGTTCGTGCCCATGACGAACATTGCCTGCGCGCAGGTCGTATCCCCGACCTGTGCGATCGTTCTATAGACATTGCCTTCTTTGTCCTCGATGGCGTCGCGGTGCATATCAATGACGATTTTGATGCTGGGGTATTCCATAAGGTATGCCTGGATGGCCTCATAAGCGCGGTTGTAGCATCCGCTGTAGCTCGGGTAGTCGTAGACGTTCCGGTCATGGATGAAAGCGATGCCCCTCTTCGCGAGCTCCGAGGCGAGCTCGTCTCCGACGCGGATGATGCTCTGGGCTTTGTCCTGCGTGCGGTACGGGTCGGATTCGATGTACTGATCGTCTCCGTCGGGCATATAGGCCTCGCTGCCGTGGGTATGGATAATCAGAACGGCTGGGCTGTCTCCCGACAGCATGATGCCCAGCGGCTCCTTTAAAAGAGCCGCCGTATCAATAGTGTAAGTTGTATTGTTTTTAACGGCGATATAGTCGGGGCTTGTGTTGGGCGTCATGATGATATTCGGCGTATTTTGGGCATTATCTTCGGTATTGCCCTCAGGCTGATGCCAGTCATTGTAATACAGCCCGATGCCGCTGCTTTCGCTGATGCCGTCGTCAGAATATACAGCTGCCGGAGAAGACGCGATCTCGCCGCTGCTTAAGTCTACGGCGGGCGTATCGGCTGCCAGAATGGATGTATCCAAAATCAGAGACATTAAAGAAACGTCGCTGTCCGGCCGGCCGACACCCCCGAGCTCAAAATCCAATATGCCGTCGACGAAGCTGTTGTTGGCCGCGAGGCCGGACATGTATTTTTGAGAAGTGGTATCGGCGCCGAGGGCCGAAAAGACTCGAATGACGACGCAAAACAAAAAAAGCAGGGCCAGGCCTTTGACCGCCAAAGGAATTTGAGACGCAGCGGGGCGCGGCGCCGCAGCGCCCCGTGGTTTGTATCTGTAGGTTTTCTGCAAGCTGCGTCACCCCCCTGTAAACCTGCGCTCTTAAATATATGACAGCCTGGTCCGTATTATGTTATGTTGCCTTCAGCGCGCGCATATGCTACAATAGCGCAAAAAAACACCAAAGATAAACAAGGATGAGTTATATGAAGAAAACCTACTATACGAAAGGCACCTGTGCGTACCAGATCGATATCGACATTGAAGACGGAGTTATCATATCAGCACAGTTTTACGGCGGCTGCAGCGGTAATCAACAGGGGATATCGGCGCTTGTCGCCGGTATGGACGCCGGTAAGGCGAGAGACCTCTTGAGCGGCATCAGGTGCGGCCGGAAGAACACCTCCTGCCCCGACCAGTTAGCCCGGGCGATCGAAGCGGCGCTGGAGTAATAAAACATGACGTCCGGTTGCGAACGCCGGCGAAAATCAGAAAACAGGGTCATGCTTTTTTGCACGATCCTGTTATTGTTTTGACCTTTTTTGCTCCGCGGCCCGTCTATAATTTTCATCGGGGGGACATGACGGATGCAGGTGGTATACGCGGATTCTCTTTTTTTGATCAATCTGGTCATCAATTACATCATGCTCCTCGTGACGGCTAAAATATGCGCCGGAACGATGAACAGGCTGCGCCTTTTGGGCGGCGCGGCGCTGGGGGCCGCTTATTCGGTGGCCGTCGTGCTCCCGCTGACGCCTTTTTTAAGAAGCCCTTTTATGAGAGTGGCCGTCGGCCTTCTGATGGTGTTGGCCGTCTATGGCGGTAAACCGCGCCTGATCCGGCATACGCTTGTTTTTTTCGCTGTATCGGTCGCTTTCGGCGGCGCCGTGATGGCGGCGTCCCTTTTGACCGGGGGCGGGCTGAACGGATTCCTGACGCCGGTGGACCTCAAAATCCTGATTCTGGCCTTCATCGTCTCCTATATCGTCCTGTTGCTCGTCTTCAAACGGTCGGGGAGGCAGCAAAGCGGCGGCATTGTCTCGCTGAAGCTCCGGCACGACGGCAGGGAAGTCGAGCTGCGGGCGCTCAGGGACACCGGCAACGGGCTTTATGACCCGATGACGGGTCGGTCGGTCATCGTCGCGGGTGTCGGCGATGTGACGCCGCTCTTCCCGCAGGGTGTCCGGAAGACGGTCGCCGGTCTCCGTCTGAAGGATGCCGTTAAAATAATGGAGGAGCTCTCGGCGGAAAGCAGCATGCGCTTCCAGCTGATTCCCTACAGCGCCGTCGGGACGGCGGGCGGGATGCTTTTAGCCTTCAAGCCGGATGAAATCATCATAGACGGCAAAAAGAAAGCAAGCATGCTTCTGGCTTTGTCGCCAAACAGCGTTTCTGAAAACGGTACATATTCGGCCCTGCTGGGAGCTTAAATGTGAAACAAGTTTCATCTCAATGAAATACAGCATTATGGGAGGTCAACATGAAAAGACTGCTTCGGATGAAAATCGGCTTATATGTCAGGGTTTATCGGATACTTGAGAGGTTCGGCTTTTCGCTGCCGCCCGGCGTCTTTTATATCGGGGGCAGCGAGACGCTGCCCCCGCCGATGACGCGGGAGGAGGAGGCGCACTTTATCTCCCTGCTCATGTACAATTCATTCGAGGCCAAGCAGGCGCTCATTGAGCGCAACCTGCGCCTTGTCGTCTATATCGCCCGCCGGTTCGAGAACACGGGCATCAACATCGAGGATCTCATCTCCATCGGCACCATCGGTCTCATCAAGGCCATCAATACATACGATGCCGATAAAAACATCAAGCTGGCCACCTACGCCTCCCGCTGCATCGAAAATGAAATTCTTATGTTCCTGCGCAAGACATCGAACAGAAAAACGGAGGTCTCCTTCGACGAACCCCTGAACACCGACTGGGACGGCAACGAGCTTTTACTGTCCGACATCCTTGGCACCGATTCCGACATGGTTATGCGCCCCATGGAGGACGACGTCGACAAAAAGCTTCTTTTAGACGCCATCGACAAGCTCTCCGAGCGGGAAAAGGAGATCATCGTCATGCGCTTCGGCCTCGGCGGCATTGAAGAGCGTACCCAAAAAGAAGTCGCCGACCTCATGGGCATCTCCCAGTCCTACATCAGCCGGTTGGAAAAACGGATTATCCTGAGGCTCCGGAGGGAAATTACAAGACATATATAAGACATTAGTAAACGTCTCAATGCATAAAAATCCGCCGGTATATACCGGCGGACTTTTATGTCTTCTGAGCGATGAAAAAGAGCCGCGTGAAAGGGAACAGGATTTTTCCGTTCCGTTCGGGCGTATATGCGTCCTTGACGAGCCCCTCGAAATTTCGTAAAAACTTATTTCTAAGCGTTTCGTTCGGCAGTGCGTCCAGATACGGCCTCAGGCCCGTCGCGGCAAACCACTGAACATTGGCCGCATGATTGTCCATGATATGTATATAGTCGGTCTGCCATAAATCAAGGCGGTTCGTCAAACGGCTCAGGATGTCGTAGAAAAATGAAGACGGATGCATTTCATAAAGGCCTGCCATATCTACAAAATATTCCTGCCATTTGACCAAGGCTCTCATTTTCCGCAGGCCGGTATGCAGCGGCATTTTTTCGATGTACGGAACCTGCACGGCCAAGACGCCTGTATCGCTCAGCATACCGTACAGCTTTGAAATCAATGCGTCATGCTCGGGAACCCATTGAATAGCGGCATTTGAAAACACAAGGTCGAAAGAACCCAGCGGGGACAAGTCGCCGGCTGCGTCCGCCACGATCCGCAGGAACATGGTCTCGGCGCGGTTGAGCGGTT
>CAZJCH010000070.1:0-8932 GCA_964544005.1 uncultured Papillibacter sp. | reverse complement strand
CCATCAAGCTCAAGTGCGGCTACCATCACCTGACCAACTGGGGCACCAACTCCGCCTTCTGCCTCATTGGCGAGAAAAAGCTGTCCCCGTTCTTCGACGCTGAAGGCCGCGTCACCATGAAACAAACCGTCTCGCTCGGCCTCACCATCGACGAACGCATCGCCGACGGCTACTACTACTCCGGCACCATCCGCTTACTTAAGAAGCTCCTCCAAAACCCCGAGCTCCTGGAATCACCCGCCCACACCGCAATCGACTACTGACACGCGCAGGCGAGAAATCGCCTGCTTGTTTTTACCCCGTTTTCACCCTGCTTTTGATGGGTTTTTACCCTGTTTTACCCCGTTTTGCCCTGCTTTTTACTCGAAAATGGCGCGTTTTTTGTTACAGTTTTATTAAATCACATTAAGATTCTGTTAATTCCATAATTAAAAACAGGCCATTTAACGCTGCAATCACAGGATAATCAAGGTTCATTGTGCAAAATCACAATACTGCTATATATTTTTTTTCGTGTTTCGCCGCGGTTTTCCGGAAGGTGCGGGAGGGCGGGGGAAGCGATTTTTCGCCTGCGGGCGGGCACCCCTTTCGTCACGGCTGCGGGTGGGGCACTCCTTTCGTCATTTGCTTCGCAAATGCCACTTCCCTCAAGAGGGAAGCTTTTGGAAACGGATGTTTCGGGAGGTACGGCGTTACGCGGCGCAGGCACCCCTTTCGCCGCCTGCGGGCGGCACCTCCCCCAAGGTGGAGGCTTTTTTGGAAGGACGGCTGTGTTAGTTGGTTCACGCCTATTATAGCATGAGCTCTGCGATACACTCAAATACTCTGTCCACCCTCATACGCCGGTTCGCCGTCCGGGCCTTGTGCTGCGTAACGGCAATATACATATAATCGGACGCACAAAGTAGGGGCGATTTGTAATCGCCCGTTTGCCTCTCGTGCCTCCGTCCCCGTAGGGCGCGACGACCCGGCGCGCCTAATGTATATGCAATGTTGATTATTGTCGGAAAAGGGAATATACTCCAAGGTGTGGGATGCGGTTTGATATTTATGAATTACCAAAGCGTGTAAAATCGGGACAGACATAATATACCAAAGACGAAGGGAGTAGAACAATGTATACGAATATTGGGCGTAAAATTAAAGCACTTGCAAAGGTTATTGGTATCGGGGGTGCGATTATATGCGCAGTTACAGCATTGTTGCTGTTTTCTTTTGCGGGAGCATATGACAGAAAAATACTGTATGCTTATGCGGGAATATCAATTCTTTCATGCTTTTTATGCATTATTTCTTCATGGCCGTTATATGGTTTCGGTGAACTGATCGACAAAGCGGATGCGATTGAAAAAAACACCAGAAAGGACAATTCGGTTAAATCCACTGTATCCAATGACGTAATGCAAAAAATAGCCGAGTTAAAACAGCTTAAAATAAACGGCGTTATTACTGATGAAGAGTATAATTTTAAAGAGCGTCAATTGTTAAAAATCGATTGAAAGGGTTATAAAATGGAAAAAAATATTAAATACCTAAAAACGACGATCGCAATAATCACTGTACTGTCTTTGTGTTTGGTTTTTTATTTGTTTAAGAACTCATTTACTTCATTAGTTAAGCTGAATTCTAGTAATAACAGTGTAGACATTTCTGTTATTACGAATTTTGTTATGACGATCATAATGCTCGCGGCTAATTTTTCATTGGTGTATTATGTATTTGCCAAATATAAAAAGAATAGCATGAAATTTCTGTTCTGGCCATGTATTCTTATCTGCGCATATAACTTTGTAAACTTTATGCACAATATTTACCTTATTGTTACTGGCGTAAGTTTTACTTATCCACCATATTTATTTATGCTGATAGAAACTGTCGGCATTGTCGTTTTCGTAGTCATTGCGGTCGATATAACAAAAGATATTAGGCGGAAGAAATTTGATTTTGCTATTTTATTGCTTTACTGGATATCAGTATTAATTATTAGGCTGTTTGATGCATGGTGGATATATAATAACGCACCGTACGACATAAGGTCTTATTTAATACTTAACGACATTTTGTCGATCTTTTTTTCAGCCGAATTTGTTATGCTGCTCCTCTTGCTGGCAAACTTGATTTGTTTCAATAGGGTCACTCGGCAAGTAAATCCTGATGACCTAAGCAGCAAGTTCGGTGTTGAAGATTTGAGACAAATGCTTACCTCGATAGAGGACCTCTACAAGCAAGGTAAGCTTACATCGGAAGAATACCAAGTAAAACGCAAAGAAATCATTGATAAATACTGAAGCAATTTCGAGGGGCGAGTGCGAGTAGATAGATGCCGCGTTATGCGAAAATAGGCACGTATACAACTCGCTTCGCGAGCTCATGGAAGCCGCGCCCTACGGAATTTACTCTTCCCGTCTGCGCGGGAATGACGGGCGATGAGAGCGGAATATTGAGGCGGGGCGCTGAGTTTTCAGCGCCCCGGTTGGTTGTTGGGGTATGGTGTTTTGGGATTGGTTTGCAAGTGAGGACGGGGAAGAGGCCGCGCAATGATGGGGCGGAGGAACGGTCAAGAGCGTTTCCTACGGGGATGGCGGCGAGCGGGGATGACTGGCGATTACAAATCGCCCCTACGGGATTGTGCGTATCATTGAAATGGTTCGGCGGGAGACAGGTTCGGGACGCTGAGGACAGCGTCCCCTACGGGATTGTGCGTATCATTGAAATGGTTAGGCGGGGGACAGGGGCGGGCCGCCGGGGTCGTCGGCCCCTACGAAGGAAAACACTTAATATGGTGCGGCGAGACGCAAGGCGGGCGACCACATGGGGTCGCCCGTACATGTTGTTATTGCATTATCGATTCACCTAAAAAGGTCTATAAACCTGTCCCAGATTGTCTTTGGTTGGTCTGGTTCGGGTGCTGTTTCAATTATTTCGGGCTTTTCGATTTTGTCGGTTTTCATGACGAACTGGACGGAGAGGGTGTTGACGTTTTTATCGGAGGCGAAGGAGACGGGCTTGACGTCGGATTTGTCGTAGTCGGATAGGAGCTTTTCAATTTCTTCGTCGGTTTTTGCGGGGAGGTCCTTGAGGTTGTCACTCAGTTCGGACACGCCGTCGGAGGTTTTTGAGAGGCCGCCAGAGAGGTCGGCGGTGCCGGAGGCGATGCCGGAGAGGCCGGAATTGAGGGAGCCATAGTTATTATTGAGCTCGGACACGCCCGCGGTGAAGAGCATCAGGCCGTCGTGGAAATCACCGTATTGGGAGGAAAGCTGCTGCAGACCCGCCGTCAGCTGGGAAAGCTGCGCGAGGGCGTCGCTGCTCGAAAGGGCGGTGGTGAGCTGGGCGGATATGTCCTTGAGGGAAGCGGAAATCTGGCCGACAGAGGCAATCAGCTGGTCGAGGGCGCCTTCGGCGGCGTCGAAGAAGGGGCTGACCTGCACATACGTCATTTTCGTTTTGACGCCGGACGCATAATAGGCAGACAGCTTGTCGAGGAGGGCTTTGTCAGAAGGATTGTTCTGGTAGAGCCGGGCAAATTCAGCCTCGGAGACGGTGTCGGCCGGAATCTCGAGGATGGCGGCCTTCAAAGCGCCGTAGGACATGGCATAGTTCGTCTTCAGCTCCGACATGCCGGACGAAATCCCGTCGAGGCCGGAGGCCAGCTGGGATAGCCCGGCGGGCAGCTCCTGAAAACTCGTCAGGTCAAGACCTGCGCCGCCGGAGGCGCTCATGGAAGTGACAATAGTATGAAGCCCGTCCTTAATCTGCGCGGAGCCGCCGTAGAGCGACGCGGCGTTGGCGCTCAGGTCATGAAGACCGGCGGCAAAGGACGCGGAGCCGTCGCTGAGGTCTGAAGCGCCGCTGCTGAGCTCTAAAGAGCCGCTTTCAAGCTGCTTAAGGCCGTCGTCCAGCTGCCCGACGGCGTCGGCGAGCTTTTGAAGATCGCCCAGCATGGCGCTTGTGTCGGGCGCGTCAAACTTCATGGACAGGGGAATGGCCGAAAGCTCGATGCCGCTCATTGAAAAATCAACGGCGTCTGTTTCGACCGATAAATCTGCGGGTTTGCCCGGCATGACGGTAAAATTCACAAGCTTGTTGGCGCCGGCGTTGGCGAGTATCCCGCCGGGGGCCGTAATAGCGGTGCATTTCGAGGTGTCGAGCGTTATCGAGATTTGCAGCATGTAGTTATCAAAATATACCGGGTCCGTGTTCGCGTTTTGGCTTGTTTTGATGGTTAGCGCCACATGGCCGCTTTGACCGGCCAGCGCGTCGGCGGAAAGCGCAATGCCGTCCAGCGTATAGGAAATGTCGATGTTCCAGGGCAGCTCGGGGGTTTCAAGCGTTCCCTGGTAGTGGAAATCGCCCGCGGGCGCGTTCAGGAAAACCTTGCCGTCCTTTAACGTAACGGGCCCCGTATCCGTCAGATTTTTGACGGACGTGAAGTTGCCGAAGTCGGCGACGGTACCGGCGGCGGCGTTATGCAGGATCGAGACGACATTGATGTCCCGGACCGTGCCGGCAGGAGACAGATTGGCGTAGACGACCTCTTCTCTGGAGGCGGCCGGAGAAGCAGCGATATCGTCCGATACAGCGGCGGGCGACTCGGCGGGCGCCGTCTGACTCAGAGCGGACCCGGGGAACAAAACGAACAGGAATACGGCGGCGGCCGTAACGGCCAGGGCAAAGCCTTTAGATATTTTTTTCATAATAAACTTCCTTTCTGGGGAATTGCGCCGTGTCCGGCTTTGCCGGACTTCGGGTTGTAAGACCCGAAAGGCACAAAACCCAGTTTGAAAGATTTTCTTTCAAACGTCACTCCTTGAGAAAATCGGCGCGGAGGGTGGTTTTCCTGATCAGCCGGTCGAGAAGCGTCAGCGCGGCCGGCAGGAAGAAGACGACGAGGAGCATCGACAGGAGCGTACCGCGGCCCAGAAGCAGCCCCAGGTCGGAGACGATCGGGTTTGACGAGGTGAAATACAGGGCGAAGCCGCTCAGCGATAAGATGGCGCCCGATATGAGAATCGAGCCGAAGGCCTCCCGCATCGTCTCTTTGAGCGCCTGCTTCTTCGGCATGCTCTTGCGGTTATAGGTGTAGTGGGTGGTCATTAAAATGGCGTAATCGACGGTCGCGCCCAGCTGCACGGTGTTCAGGATCAGGTAACCGATGTAACAAAGCGGGTTCCCCGTAAAGTAGGGGAAGGAGAGGTTGAGCCATATGGCCGCCTCGATGGTGACGATCAGGATCACGGGCAGCGTCAGCGACCGGAAGGTCACAAGCAGGACAAGAAGGATGGCAATGACGGCGATCGTATTGACAAGCGTGTTGTCGTTTTGGACGACGTTTTTCATATCGTACATCATGACGCTCTGCCCGCAGGACAGGACGCCTTCGCCGTAATAGTCCTGCGCTTTTGCCTGCACCTGTTCCACGGTGGCAAAGGCGATATCGCCCTCGTCCTTCGTGTCGGTGTAGACGATGATCCGGCTGTAATGTTCGGAATAGAACGTGTCGGTTACGTCGCCGTCAAGAAATTCGGGCGGGATCTCCGGCCCGACAAGCGACGCGTAGGATATGACGCCCGTCACGTGGGGGAGGTCCTTCAGGTCCGCGCTGAGGAGGTGCTCCTTTCCGGCGTTGCCCCGCGGCACGAGCAGCACGATGGCGGTGGATTCGCCGAACACTTCGTTGATCGTCTCCTTGTCAACACCGCTCCTGGTGGAGGTGCCGAGGCTGCCGAAGCCGTAGGTGAAGTCGTTTTTGCCCTGCGCGAGGTACGCCGGGACGAGCAGCAGCAGCACGAGGATCAAGGCGGGGACTCTGACCTTTGTGACAACCTTGCCCATGCGCTTGAATTCCGGCAGGAGGACCCGATGCTTCGTCCTGTCAAGGAGCTTATAGGTGAGAAGCGCCAGCGCCGGAAGGAATATCATGACGGACAGGAAGCTGAGAACAACGCCCTTGAAAAGGACGATCCCCAGATCGGAGCCAATTTCAAACTGCATGAAGACAAGCGCCAGAAAGCCGAACACCGTTGTCGCGGCGCTGGCGGCGATCGCCGAAAACGCTCGCTTCATCGCAAGGCGCATCGCCTCCGCGATGTCGTCCGTCTGCTTGCGGTATTCCTCAAAGCTCCGCAGAAGGAAGATGGCGTAGTCCATCGACACGGCCAGCTGGAGGATCGGGCTGACGGCGCTCGTCACAAACGAGACCTCGCCGAAGACAAAGTTTGTGCCCATATTGATAACAACCGATATGCCGACGGCGCCAAGGGAGAGAATCGGCTCCAGCCATGAGCGCGTGGACAGGAGCAGGATCAGGATGATGACGGGGATCAGGATGAGCGTCGCCGTCTGCGTCTCGCTGCCGGTCATATTCTGAACGGCGGCGATATCGACGCCGTGTCCCGATAATGCGTTGCCGGGGCCGATCAGCGCGTAAATGGCCTCCGTCACGGGGGCCTCGTCGCCGCTCCGGATTGTCAGGGAGATGAGCGCGCTGCCGTTTCTGTAGTACTCCTCCACGGTTTTTTGGTCGGAGGACTCCAGCGGGATTTTCAGGTCGAGCACATCGTCCAGCCACAGGACGTTTGAGACGCCGTCGATGGCTTTCAGCCGCGCCTTGAGGTCCAGCGCCTCCTGAACGGTGACGTCCCTGAGCATGACACGGGCGTTTGGCACGGCGTCGTTGAACTCCTCGTCCAATACGGACAGCGCCTTCGTGGACGGCGCGTTTTCCGGCAGGTAATCCGTCATGTTGTAGTTGACGGATACACCAGTCGCCAGAAGGCCGCAGACGGCCGCAAGAATGACAAAAAAGACGAGGACGGCCTTTTTGTGCCTGATAATAGACATTGATATTAACTGCATGACATCACCTAAACATTGGACATATCGTTTTTAAATAACCAAGATGAATTATAATAAACACGGTGTTCAATTACAACAAACAAATAGAAGTCATATGCCCGATGGCGGACAAAGACAGAGTACACTGTCCGGTAACGGACATTTTAAGATGTAAACTTATTATGAACAAAAAAACCACCCGGTCCGGGTGGTTCAAAATGCGGATTATTTGTCAAACAAGCCCCGATTCTTTTCCTCCAGTACCCTGATTCCGTGATAAAACAGCCAGTTGACAGGCGTCTCGACGCCCAGCTGTTCGCCCAGGGCTACCACCTTGCCGGCGAACATGGCGACCTCCGTGGGGCGCTTGTTCTCCAGGTCCTGAAGCGTGGAGGGCTTGTTGGGGAAGGGGAGGCGTTTGATCGTCAGCTCCTGCGCGTCGATTTCGGCCTGGGACAGACCGATGCCGAGCTTGTTCGCGACGCGGATGACCTCCCACATCGCGCGGCGCCTGAGCGCGTTGGCGTGTTCGCTCCTCTGAAAGGCGCCGAAGGGGACGCCCAGCAGGGCGCAGGTCATGTTTTCTCCCACGTTGCACATGAATTTAAACCACATGCCGCGGATCATATCCGGGTCGATTTCGTACGGAATTCCGCAGGCGTCAAAGAGCGCTCTGACGGCCAGCACCCTATCGGACAGATTATCATTTTTCGCTTCGCCGAAGTGGATCTTTCCCGCTTGGGGATCAAAATCGGCGGCGCCGTTTGTCATCACAATCGAGACTCTCATATAGGAATACAGGACATGCTCCCACCCGTAGGCGGCGGCGAGCTGCTCCTCGCTGTCGACGCCGTTGAGTACGCAGAGAATGAGCGTATCTGGCCCGACCTGATTTCTGATATCAGCAATAGCCTGATGAAGGCCGGTGTCCTTTACAGCGATGATGACGAGATCGGCAGCACCGGTCTGTTCTTCCGGAGCGACGATGTTGAAGCGGTGGGTGACGCCGTTGATGGTAACGCCTTGAGACTCAAGCCTGTGCTTCCGCTGACCGCCGGCAAGTACCCTGAAGCTGCTGCCAAGGCGCGCCGAGAGCCTCGGCGCAAAAAAAGAGCCCATGGCGCCCAGGCCGATTAAGGTGACTGTGTTGATTTTCATTCGTGTTCTCCATCTGTTGATTTCAATTTTTATTTGGCTTTATATGAAGGAAGCGCAAGGGATGTATTGCAAAGCACAGAAGATCCGTTCGCTTGTGTCTCGCACATGATTGATATGTGACCGTAGGGGCAGACCTTGTGTCTGCCCTGTTTCGATGTGCATTGCAGTAAAGGTACAGGGCAAACACGAGGTTTGCCCCTACGGGGGGAGGCGCCCACCGGTTTATCGGCGTGACGCGGCACGAGCACCCCTATCGTCACGGCTGACGCCGTGCCACTTCCCCCAAGGGGGCAGTCTGGCGGGAGACGCCGTCATTTCAGGAGCGGTATGGGGTATACTGCGCTTTAAAATGTTGGCGGTACTGCACGGCGGGTTCACCTGTAGCTCCTGTATAGAACATAGTCCTGCATTTCTCTTGTGAAGCCGGCGTGTGCAAGTGCTTCTTCGGCGTCCTTGGGGCAGTCTTTGACGGTGATGCGGCTCGACTGGGGGAAGAGGCGGTGGTGGTTGAAGTCGTGGGCGAAGGCTTTGAGCGCGTTGGGGAGCGCTGCAGAGTCGAAGACGCGGAGGGTTTTGCCCTGGCGCTCGAGGACGGCGACAGGCAAGCCCGAGACGAGGGCGACGGCGGTGCCGGGCACATTCACGAAGGCCCGGTCCTCCAGATGCTTCAGGCTTTTGCCCCAGGGCTGGGCCGGGTCGACGGCGGGCAGCCATAAAAGCCTGTCGTCAGGCTCTGCCAGAGCCGCCGTGATGCCGGCGAACTCCCTGTCGCGTATATACTGCATGCCGGAGAGGCTCTCGACGAAATAGCCGCGGCGGACGCGGCCGGTGAATTCCCAGACGCGCAATGTATTGAGGGCTGTGGGCCATTCAAGAACGCCCTGTACTGTTTCGCGGCAGACGATGATGAAGCGATCGAACAGCCGTTCCAGCTGCT
>CAZJCH010000069.1:0-8995 GCA_964544005.1 uncultured Papillibacter sp. | reverse complement strand
ACGGACGGATTTATCGCCGATGAAATCATGGAAAATCCCAATGGCGTTGCTGCCGCCGCCGACGCAGGCCATGACGACATCGGGCAGCCGCCCCTCACGCTCCAGAAGCTGGGCTTTGACCTCCAGGCCGATGACGCTCTGGAAGTCTCGGACAAGCGTCGGGAAGGGGTGGGGGCCCATGACGGAGCCGAGAACGTAATGGGTGTCGTCAATGCGGGACGTCCACTCGCGCATGGTCTCGTTGACGGCATCCTTCAGGGTCATGGTCCCGCTCGTCACAGGGTGAACCTTCGCGCCTAAAAGCTCCATGCGGTAGACGTTGAGGGCCTGCCGCTCCGTATCCTCTTTTCCCATGAAAATTTCGCAGGCCATATCCATCAGTGCTGCCGCCGTCGCCGTGGCGACGCCGTGCTGGCCCGCGCCCGTCTCGGCGATAACGCGGGTCTTGCCCATCTTCTTTGCCAGCAGCGCCTGGCCCAGCACGTTATTGATCTTGTGGGAGCCGGTGTGATTCAAATCCTCGCGTTTGAGATAGATTTTCGCCCCGCCGAGGTCCTTTGTCATGCGCTCGGCATAATACAGGAGCGACGGCCTGCCCGCGTAGTTTTTGAGCAGCTCATTGAGCTCCGCGTTGAATTGCGGGTCCTTTTTATAATGCGCATAAGCCTTTTCAAGCTCGATGAGCGCGTTCATAAGCGTCTCGGGCACATATTGCCCGCCGTGGACGCCGAATCTTCCTTTCATGTGTGGTCCTCCTTAGTGATTGTGATCGATTGGGTAAGGCGATTACAGATCGCCGCTACGGGGGGTCCGAATAATTCTGATGATTTCCCGTATCTTTCCCGGGTCCTTGACGCCGTCTGTTTCGACGCCGCTGGAGATGTCGAGGCAATAGGGGTGAAGGTCAAGCGCCGCGTTGATGTTCCCGGCGTTCAGGCCGCCGGCGAGAAAATATGGTTTTGTGAGCTTTGGGATAAGCGCGTAGTCGAATGCCATCCCGGTGCCGCCGTAGGCGTCCTTCTGATAGGCGTCCAGCAACAGGTAATCACAGGGCAGCTTCTCGGCTGAATACACCTGCGCGGTGGTTTGAACGCGGACGGCCTTGATAACGGGGCAGGCAATTTTCGATCTGAGCTCATTTATATATGCCGCATCTTCTTCGCCGTGGAGCTGGATAAGGTCGATGGTACCGTCGTGCGCGAGCGCTGCGATCCCGTTGATATCGGCATTGACGAAGACGCCGACGGCTTTGATACGCGGGTCGAGCTGCGCCTTCAGGACGGCGGTCTGTGCAGGGGTCACGCGCCTTCTGCTTTCGGCGAAGACGAAGCCGATGTAATCCGGTAACATCTCGTTGACGATGTCGATGTCCTGTTGGCGCGTGAGGCCGCAGATTTTTAGTTTTGTCATGGTTTTCTCCTCTTTTAAACGTCGGAAAAATTCAGTTGGTTGAGGGCTGACTCGTGAATCGCCCGCGCCTCAACCCGACGGAACCACCCCGGCGCGAAGAGACTTCTCCGAAGTCTCGTGGCGCCACCCCTCCGTAGCGACGGAACGTCGCTTTTGAGGGGAATTTCTATACCTATACACATATTTAGCGCGACAACCCTGGTGATGACTATCCTGCCGCCCCGTTGGGAATGGATTTATCCATTCCTCTCCCTGTACGGTGCGGGAGGAACGATTAAAACCGTTCCCTACGGTGCAGGCCTCAATTGGTATGCACAGCAGCGCTGCGGAGGGCAAACACAAGGTTTGCCCCTACGGGGAGTGTTCGGATTAAGAAGGGCTATCCTCTCAGCGCATTCAGCACCGCTTTTTTGTCGGTACTCCGCATAAGGGTTTCGCCGATCAAAACGGCGTCGACGCCGATGCTGTGAAGGACTTTGATATCATCCACCGATTTGATGCCGCTCTCGGCGACGAAGAGGATATCCTTCGGGACGAGGGGGCGGAGGCGGATACAGTTGCCCAGATCGACCTCGAAGGTTTTCAGGTCGCGGTTGTTGACGCCGATGATTCGGGCGCCGGCGGAGAGGGCCGACCTGACCTCCGCTTCATTGTGCGCCTCGACGAGGGCTGAGAGGCCCAGGTCATCGCAGATGCTGAGGCATTGCCGGAGTGTCTCCGTATCGAGCAGGGCGCAGATGAGTAGTACCGCATCGGCGCCGAGGATTTTCGACTCGTAAAGCTGATATGAATCGATGATAAAGTCCTTCCGAAGGAGCGGCACGCGAACATGCGCCCGTATTTCACGAAGGTAATCGGCGCTGCCGAGAAAGTAATCCGGCTCCGTCAGCACTGAAATGGCGTCGGCGCCCGCTTGCTCGTAGTCCCGGGCGATGTCGAGGTACGGAAAATTATCGGCGATGATCCCCTTGGACGGCGACGCTTTTTTGATTTCACAGATGAAGGACAGGCCGGGCTTTTTGAGCGCTGCTTCGAAGGGGAAAACAGAACCACCCCGTCCGGCTTTGCCGGCCACCAATACTTTGGAGGGGAGTTTTAAGTCTCTCTCCAGTGCCAGGCGGCGCATTTCTTCCGGCAGTATCCTCTTTTTTTGTTCCTCCACCCGATGTCCGGCGGCTTGCGCGATGGCATCCAATATCATGCCGATACCTCGTTCTTTGCCTGCGACGCTTCTTGTGTTGCTCTCACGAACTCCTCCATTTTGGAGCGCGCCAGACCGCGGTCTAACAGCATGGAGGCCTGCTCGACACCATCGAACAGGCTGGCGGCTCTGCCGGCCAGGTACAGGCAGGCGGCGGCGTTGAGCAATACGATGTCGCGCTTCGGGCCTTTATCACCGTTAAAAATCGCCCGTGCGATTTTGACGTTTTCTTCCGCCTCGCCGCCGATTAATTCGTCCGGCCGGCAGTATAAAAAGCCCTGCTTGTGCGGGTTGAGCTTATACTGACGGAGCTCTCCGTCAATAATCTCGCAGACAGTTGTCGTCGTCGTCAGCGATATTTCATCGAGCCCGTCGTCGCCGTGGACGACGAGCGCTCGGCGGACGCCGAGGTTTCGTAAAACCCGGGCCAAAGGCAGGACGAGCTTTTCGTCATAGACGCCCATAAGCTGGATCGTCGCGGAGGCCGGATTCGACAGGGGGCCCAGGATGTTGAATATCGTGCGGGCGCCGATCTCTTTCCGGACAGGCGCGGCGTATTTCATGGACGCGTGGTGGTTCGGCGCGAACATGAAGCACATGTTCGTCTCTTGGAGCACGCGTGCGCTTTGCCCGGCGGTAAGATTGATGTTCGCGCCGAGCGCCTCGAGGAAATCGGCGGCGCCGCATTTACTGGAGACGCTGCGGTTGCCGTGCTTGGCGACAGGAATACCGGCGGCGGCGACGATAAACGCGGTCACTGTTGATATGTTGAACGTCTGGGCACAGTCGCCGCCGGTGCCGACGATGTCGATGACTTCCATTTCGCAGGGCAGCTTCGTGCACCGCTCGCGCATGACGGCAGCGCACGCCGTTATCTCGTCGATGGATTCGCCCTTCATGCGCAGGGCCGTCAGGAAGGCGGCGATCTGGGCGGCGGTGGCCTCGCCGCGCATGATTTCATCCATTGCTTCTTTCGCCGTCTCGAAGGTCAGATTATTGCCCTCGACGGCTGTTTTGATGGCTTCCTTAATCATTTTGATCCCTCCCTAATATTCAGAAAATTACTGATGATAACATTGCCGCGGGGCGTCAGGACGGATTCGGGGTGAAACTGAAGACCATAAACGGCATATTTTTTGTGGGCAACCGCCATCACCTCGCCCATGTCGTCCTCGGCGATGATTTTGAGCGTATCGGGCACTGTATTTTTGACGGCGGTCAGAGAGTGGTAGCGCGCCGCTTCTATCTCGGGGGGCAAATCTTTAAAGATGGGGCTCGATGAATCGAGCCGGATGCGGCTCTTTTTGCCGTGCATCAGCTTGCGCGCGTGGGCGATTTCAGCGCCGTATACCTCACAGACGGCCTGATGGCCAAGGCAGACACCCAGGATCGGAAATTTCACGCCGAGCTTTTTAATAACCTCTTCGCAGATACCCGCGTTCCTGGGATAACCGGGACCCGGTGACAGGATAATGTGCGAGGGGTTCAGCTTCTCTAACTCGGTTATTTTCATGGCATCGTTGCGGATGACCATGATATCGGGGTTCATACCGCCGACGAGCTGAACCAGGTTGTAGGTGAAGCTATCGTAGTTATCGATCATGAGAATCATCAGTCGTTCACCTCGCCCGCGCTTATAATGGCATTGATAACGGCTCTCGCTTTATTGCCGGCCTCCTCGTACTCCGTCTCCGGGACGCTGTCGGCGACGATGCCGCCACCCGCCTGGACGGATACCTTGCCGTCTTTTTTCACCGCCATACGGATGGCGATACAGGTGTCCAGGTTGCCGGCAAAATCGATGTACCCCAGCGCCCCGCCGTAGATGCCGCGTGGTGAATCCTCTAGCTCCTCGATGATCTCGCAGGCCCTTATCTTCGGTGCGCCGGAGAGGGTACCCGCCGGGAGAATCGCTTCGATGGCGTCCAGTGCGTCGCAGTCCTCGGGTGTGCCGGGGGCGCTCCTGATGTCGCTCTCCACGCGGGAGGCGATATGCATGATTTTTGAGTACCGGTGGATCATCATGTAGTCCATGACCTTGACGGAGGAATATTTTGATATCCGCCCCAGGTCGTTCCGGGCCAGGTCCACAAGCATGTTGTGCTCGGAGAGCTCCTTTTCGTCGGCCAGGAGCTCCGCTTCCAACGCTTTGTCCTCCGCCTCGGTTTTGCCGCGCGGGCGGGAACCGGCGACGGGGAATGTCGCCAGCCGGCCGTCCTGAAGCCGCACAAGCGTCTCCGGCGACGTGCTCATGAGCTCCATATCCTCGATGCGCATGAAGACCATATAGGGCGAGGGGTTCGTCGTGCGGAGGACGCGGTAGGCGGAAAGCAGGCTCCCGGCAAACGGGCTCTCGAAACGCCGGGAGATGACAGCCTGGAAGATATCGCCGTCGACGATGTATTCCCTTGTCTTCTCGACCATGGCGCAGTACGCCTCTTTTGTCACGTTGCATGTGAAATCGGCGCGGGCGCTGATTCGGGACGGGGTGATCGGCTGAGGCTCCCGGATCATGCGCACGATACTTTCGATTTCCGCGACAGCTCTGCCGTAGTTCTCCATCAGGCGGTCTGTTTTCATGTTGACAACGATACAGATTTTTTGCTTTAAGTGGTCGTAAGCGATGACCTTGTCGAACAGCATCAGATCGAAATCATAACCGTCACCCTTTTTGAGCTTCAGGACGGGTTCGGCGTAGCCGATCATAGCATAGGCGAAGTAGCCGACGAAGCCGCCCGTGAACGGCGGCAGGTCGTTCAGCCGCGGGGCTTTGTATTGAGACAATAACTCACGCAGGATTGTGAGCGGCTTGTCGGACCGGGCTGTTTTTGTCTCCGTGCCTTCAATGGTGACAACGCTGTCTTTGCAGGTGACGCGCATCACCGGGTCATACCCGAGGAAGGAGTAGCGCCCCCATTTCTCGCCGCCCTCGACGCTCTCGAGAAGATAGTACCGGCTGCTGATGAGCGCGAGCTTTCGAAGCAGCAGGATCGGCGTCGTGATGTCGGCGTAGATCTCTTTTGAAACGGGAATAATGTTGTAGGTCTTCGCGAGCTCTTCAATTTTTTCGCAGCTTGGTGAGATCATCGTGCTTCACACATTCCATCTGATGGGATGAAACTCCTTTCCTGAAAAATAAAAGTACCGCAGAAACAAAAAAGCCTTTGTCCCCACATAAAAACATCATGTTTTCATGGGACAAAAGCCACTGCTTCTGCGGTACCACCCAAATTGATGAAATAAATCATCCGCTCATTTCACATACCATCATATGCGCCCCACTGATAACGGGCAGGGTCCCCGTCGGCGTCTACTATCGGATATCCGGTTTCGAGCCGCCCTCGCAAGCCCATTCGAAAAAATCTGTGCTGCCGCATTCACACCCTGTAGCGGCTCTCTGGATACACCCGACCTTTTGTACTCTTCTTGCTCAAAGGTTTGTTGTTTTTGATTGTTATGGTTTATGATATGGCAATTGGCTGGAAATGTCAATAGTCAAATTTTATATGTTTACTGATGTCACGGGGACGAAACTGTCTACTATTCCCAGAATAGCTCGTCCAGTGTTTTGCCGAGCGTATGGCAAATTGCTATACACAGATTGATCGTCGGATTGTAATCTCCCTTTTCGATGGCGTTAATCGTCTGGCGCGACACGCTGACCGCGTCAGCCAGCTGCTGCTGGGACAGGTCAAGCGCAGCCCTCGCCGATTTCAGTTTCAAATTCTTCACGGGTCACTCCGCTTCCGTATCGTCTTTGTCGGCACGCGCCTTTGCAATCAGGAAAGGCAATGTGACAAGATATATCATTCCAACCAGGAAGGGTCCGACATAAAAATTCAGTCGGCCGTCTGTAATTAAAGAAATGCCGTATAAAAGGTTCATGACGCCGGGAGCAAGAATAACAACAATGAAAAAACTAAACAGCATTATATAGAATCCCGGCTTTTCCTGTATTGAGATATACGCGTCATTTTTAATGCACAGGACGACAAACACGGTGACGGACAGGCATATCCCGATGAGGATGCCGGTAAAGCCGTCACTCCATACTATTACCAATAAATCGATAAAGGCATAAACGGCCAGATATGAAACCAGAACGATATACGCCGCTCTGAAGGCCTTGCCTCTTGCGAGCATCTGCCGCTCGTCAAACTTGTTATGCTTGATTGTACGCTTCACATAAATCCCCCCAGGCAGATTCCGTACTGCCCCGTACTGCCATTATATGCCTGCTGATTACATTTTGTCAATTATATTTTACATTATTTATGATAATTTTGACAGGCGCGAGAACGCCTGTCATGAATAGCAAATTACAGCCACTGCACAAACGCTGTCTTGTCGTGGCTGTTGTATCCGGCGCGCTCGTAGAAGCGGAGGGTGCTGTTGAGTTTAGAGCCGGTCATGAGCATGATTTTATAGCAGTTTTCGCGGACGGCGATGTCGCGGGCGTGATTCAGGGCAGCCAGTGCGTATCCCTTATTGCGGTGTTTCTCATCTGTTATAACGTTTTCGATGAGGGCGTAGGGGCGTTGATGATGCGTCAGATTCGGGACAACGATGAGGACGCAGGAGGAGACGATGACGCCGTCGATTGTGAGGACGACGATATGGTGATTGGCGTCGTTCACGATGCGATTCCAAAGCGACATGAGCGCTTCGTTCATTTCCGGCATGGGGTTGTCATGCAGTTGGGTATAGAGATTCAGCAGCGCTTCAAGATCGGTTGGGGCCGCTTCGCGAATTTCCATATGTACCGCCTCTCATTATTACGGGTTTTCGCGTTTCTAGTATTATACAATAACTTTAAATATTTGCAAACAGCGCGTGATATGATAAGCTGTTGTTACTGGGAGGTGACTTGAACGAAAATCGGAATGATCATTTTGGCTGCCGGGTTTTCCGAGCGGATGGGGGTTTTGAAGCCGCTGCTGCCCGTTGGGGAGGAGAGTGCGCTGCTGCGCGCCGTCAGGCTGGGCAGGGCGGAAAAAATTCACAGTATCTCCGTCGTCACGGGCCACCGGCATGAGGAGGTTGAGGCCGAGCTTCTGAAATGCCGGGCCAAAAACGTCCGGCATATTTACAATAAGCAATATGCAGAGGGCATGTTTACCTCCGTCAGGGCGGGCATTCATTCGCTGCCGAACGATATTGACGGCTTTCTGCTTTTACCGGTCGATCACTGCGGCGTCAATCCGGAAACGCTGGATAAGGTTATTGCGGCCTTTGTCCTCTCGAACGGGCAGGCTGTTATCTATCCGGCATATAACGGCGAACGCGGACACCCGCCGCTCATACCTTACGGCTTTACCGCCAGTATCAGGGGATACGACGGCGGCGACGGGATGCGCGGCTTTCTGGCCCCATATCCTTTTGAAGAGGTGGACGTCGACGACCGAGGCATTCTGCTGGATATGGATACGCCGCGCGACTACGAGACCTTGCTCACACACCTTGGCCTGCCGGTTTATCCGGATGAAAAAACGTGCGGTCAAATGCTGGAAAAGTATATGACGCCGGATAATGTCATTGAGCATTGCCGTCAGGTGAATAGCCTGGCGCTCAGGATCGCCGATCTGCTGATTGAAAAAGGCGCCGCGGTCAATAAAAAACTGCTTTCCGCCGCATGCCTTCTGCACGATATCGCAAGGCTTGAACCGGAGCACGAGACGGCGGGTGCCAAGCTTCTGCTCACCGAGGGCTATCCGGCGGTCTCCAGGCTCATCGCCGCACATATGGACCTGCCGGGAGATTACAGCCCGGAGCCTGATGAGACGGCCTTGCTCTACCTTTCTGACAAGCTCTTCCGTTATGGAAAGATCACAACCGTTGACGAGACACTGACAAAGCTGCGCGCGCGCTACGCGGGGGATCCAGACGCTTTGGCCGGGGCAACGAAGAGAATGGCACATGCGGGGATGATACTGGATATGCTGCAAAACAGGTATGAAATCACATTTAAGGATATAGCCGGCATGACTTCTCAATACGATTAGCGAACATATTTTTAGTGACATTATCAGTCAGTTTGTCATTTACTTTTATAAACGTTTTTGTTATAATTACTATAAAATATTGTGTTGTATACCTAATTATTATGTATAACGGGGCGCCCCGTACAAGGACCGGGCCTGATTTTTGGCTGATCCGGTTATTGCCGCCCTAATATTATAAGTGAGAGGATTTTTATATGGTTACGAGACTGAGGGTATCGATCAATGGCGTAGAGAGGCCGGTTGTCTGCGACCTCGAGAAGGACAACCTTGCCGTCGTACTCCGCAGGATGGGTCTTACCGGCACAAAGATTGGCTGCGGCACAGGCGTTTGACAATACTCTTTGGGCAGGTTGTAACTCAGCGAAAGAGTTTTGAGCCTCAA
>CAZJCH010000068.1:7797-9005 GCA_964544005.1 uncultured Papillibacter sp. | reverse complement strand
GTCCTTTTTTGCATATAAAAGCAGGGCCAGGGCGATCAGGAAATTGCCGGCGCTGGACAAAAGCTGCGTGGGGATGAGCCTGATGCTGTTGGGGGCATAGAGAGAGTCGTGGAACACGATACAGAAGGCGGAGTCCGTTTCGCGGCCGTAGCAGCAGCCGGCCAGGAAGCAGCCGATGCGCCCGAAGCCCTGGGCGAGTGCCACAGACGGCGCAATCAGATCCAGATAAGCCAAGAAGCTTGTCTTTTTTATGCGGCAATAGACCATAACGGCGGCAATTCCGCCGATGATTCCGCCGTAAACGACAAAGCCGTCGCCGGATATAATCAGCGCGGGGTTTTGTATGATCGATTTGAGCTCCACGATGATATAAAGGAGCTTGGCGCCGACAAAGCCGCAGATCAGAACGAGCAGAAAGACGCTGAACAGCTGATCGGTGTTGAAGCCCCGCTTTTTCCCGCGGTATTCCGCCAGAAAAACGGCGCAGAGGACGCCGAGGCCGATCATCAGCCCGTAGCCGTGTATGGTCACGCCGCCGATTTTAAGAATATCGTTGTACATCAAATCACCGCTTCATTTTAAAATTATCTTTTATTAATATCAACATACGCCTTTTTCTTGGAAACACTTTTATACGCCGGCCTGATGATTTTTCCGGCATTTACGATTTCCTCAATACGGTGGGCACTCCAGCCGACAATCCGCGCAATGGCAAAGATGGGCGTGAACAGCTCGTGCGGGATATCCAGCATTCTGTAAACAAAACCCGAGTAAAAGTCAATATTCGCGCTGACGCCCTTATACATTTTACGGACCTGCGCGATCACTTCCGGCGCCAGCTTTTCAACTTTTGCATAGAGGTTATATTCGGCCTCAAGACCCTTTTCCTTTGCAAGCCTCTCCACATGTGCCTTGAATATCTCGGACCTCGGGTCTGAAATGGAGTAAACGGCATGACCGACGCCATAGATGAGCCCCGCGCGGTCAAAGGCTTCACCGTTGAGGAGCTTCATCAAATAACCCTTAATTTTGTCATCGTCCGTCCAGTCATCGAGGTTTTGCTTCATATCCTCAAACATTTGAATGACCTTGATGTTGGCGCCGCCGTGGCGCGGCCCTTTCAGGGAGCCCAGCGCGGCGGCAATCGCCGAATAAGTGTCCGAGCCCGAAGACGTCACGACGTGGGTGACAAAGGAGGAGTTGTTGCC
>CAZJCH010000068.1:0-7787 GCA_964544005.1 uncultured Papillibacter sp. | reverse complement strand
CAGAACAAGGGCAAGGTCCAACAGCTTGGCTTCAAGCATTGTGTATTTGCTGTCCGTCCGGAGCATGTGCAGGATATTCTCCGCAGTTCCCAGATCGGGTCTCGGGCTGTGAATAAACAGGCTCTTGTTTTCGTGGTAATGGGTCAGGGCCTGGTAGCCGTATATTGCGATCAGGGGGAAGCAGGCGATCATTTTAAGGCACTGCTTGAGTACATTCTCAACGGAGGTGTCGTCGGCCATGTCGTCCAGGCTGTAAAACGCCAGAACACTGCGTGAGATGGAGTTCATGATGTCCCTGCTGGGCATGCTTAATATCATGTCGCGCACAAAAGCATCGGGCAGCTTTCTGTAGTCTGCCAGAAGCTTTTCGAAATCCTTCAGCTCCTGTTCCGACGGCAGATTTCCGAACAGCAGAAGATAACAGGTTTCCTCAAAGCCGAACCGGTCGTTTTTCAGAAAGCCGTCGACGATTTCCGAGATGTCTATTCCCCGGTAAAACAGCTTGCCGGGGACCGGGACCATCTCATTTTCATCAATAATATAGGAATGCACCTCGCCGATTTCCGTAAGCCCCACAAGCACCCCTCTGCCATCAAGGTCCCGGAGACCTTTTTTGACCTCATATTTTGTGTACAGCGCAGGATCGATCAGGCTGCTTTCCTGTGCTTTGCTGCTTAATGTCTGAAGCATTGCCTGCTCGAAATCTGTTTTGTGTTCCATATTCGATCTCCTTATAATCTGTTCCATATTTGATGCAAGCCCGGTGTCATAACACATATCTGATGTGATGTTAAAATAATAAACTAAAACAAAGACAAAGACAATGACCAAGGCAAAAAAAGCCCTGTATGATGAAGGCATACAGAGCTTTTTTACATATCGCGAGTTTTCTAGCTGACGATTTTGTAATACGCGCGCGCCGTAAGTGCATACACCGCGCCGTAGACGGCGGCGAAGAGGACGATCGTTCCCAGCGTGCACCAGGCGAAAAGCGGCACGTTTGTCAGGTTCAGCGTAAAGAGGAGCTTTGTGATCATTTTGAAGGCCGCCAGGATGTGGATGCCGGCCGCCAGGAGGGGCAGGAAGAAGACGGTGAGGACCTGGCTGCGGATTGCTTTTTTGATCTCGAAACGGCTGAGACCGACCTTCTGCATGATCTCGAACCGCTTTTTATCGTCGTAGCCCTCGGAGATCTGCTTGTAGTACATGATGATGACGGTGGCCATGATGAAGAGCGTGCCCAGAAACAGGCCCAGGAAGAAAAAGCCGCCGTACATGGACAGGAAGTCGGCTTTGTTTTCCGCGGCGCTGTTGATATAAATCTGAACGCCGTTGGGTTCGCTGTCGGAACCGACTCCCGCAAGTGCCGCATGGAGCTGATTGGCAAGATCGAGCTGACTGTCGTCCCCCGCCCGTACATCAAAGCCGTAGTAAAACGACAGCCCGTGCCACTGTTCACCGTCATTCGTCAGGGCCGTGTTTACGCGCTGTACAGCCACGGTATCGGGAAGGATAAAATAAAACGAATCGCTGAGACTGTACATATAGGCGTCGCCAATGTCGGGGGCCTCGTTGTACGCCGCTTTTACGGCGAAGGTTTCCGTGCCGAAGGTGACGGCGTCGCCGTCATATGGAACCGATGGGGAAAAAAGGAGCAGCTCATGGGGCGAAAGACTCACGTCAGAACCCCGCAGCCTGTTGTAATCCTCCAGCGGGATAAAGAAAACAATGACGTTTGAAGAGCTGTCTCTCACAGCGTCGCCCGGATTGAAGAAAACAGTACCGGAGCGTTTTGTGAAATACGACCTGTACCTGTACTTGACAGTATTTTCAACAGGGGCACCGCTCAGACGAATGATTTCATCGACCTGACTGCTGACGGCATGGAAGGATTCGTCGTCTGTCTGGACCGCGGTGATGGCGATGTTTCTTGGGAACCTGTTCCTGAGCGCGTCCTCCACGCCGATGTACAGCGAGACGGTGGTGGAGAGCATGACGAGGACCATTGTGGACAGGATGCAGATGTTGGCAAGGCCCACGGCGTTTTGCTTCATGCGGTAGATCATGCCCGATACGGACGTGAAATTCTTTGTTTTGTAATAAAACGATTTGTTTTTACGAAGGGATTTCAGCAGCGCGATGCTGCCGGCCGTGAACAGGCAGTAGGTCCCCAGGATGACGAGGATGACGGCGATGAAGAACCAGCCCAACGCGTCGATAGGGTTTTCGGTGACGATGGCGATGGTATAGCCGGCGGCAAGCGCCAGAAAGCCGATGACAGCCATCACCCATTTTGTTTTCGGCTCCTTTTCACCCACGCTGCCGCCGTAGAGAAGCTCGATGGGCTTGGACAGATGGACGCGCCCGAGATTACAAAGCAGGGTGACGAAGAAAATGGCTGCAAAGACGATGACGGTGACGGCGATGGCGACGGGGGAAATCTCGAAGCCAAAGGGGACATTGAAGCGCAGGAGCTTAAGAAGCAGCAGGAATATCAGTTTGGACAGCAGAATGCCAGCGAAGAGGCCGGCGATGATCGTGCCGACGGAGACGTAGATGTTTTCCAGCGCCATAACACGGGCGATATGGCCTTTGCCCATACCGAGGATATTGTAGAGGCCAAGCTCCTTTTTGCGCCTTTTCATCAGGAAGCTGTTGATATACAGCAGGATGACGACCGAGAAAAGCCCGATCACGACGGTTCCCATCCACATGATCACCGACAGAGGCTCGGCCCCCGGCATTTTTGCGATGCCCTTGTTCAGGGCGATGAACAGCATGATGTAAAACATGGCGACGGTGAAAATGCAGGTCAGGATGTACGGCAAATAAATCCGTCCGTTTTTTCGGATGTTGACGGCGGCAAGCCGCCCATAGAAGAACTTACTCATTCCGGCCACCCGTCGCGAGCATAGTGAGCGTATCGGAAATACGGGCGAACAGCTCCTCCGTCGTCATAGAGCCCCTGTAGAGCTGGTGGAAGACCTCGCCGTCCCGTAAAAACAGCACGCGGCCCGCGTGACTCGCCGCTTTGACCGAATGGGTCACCATGAGAATTGTCTGGCCGTCCTTGTTAATCTCCCCAAATAAGCGGAGGAGGCTGTCGGTGGCGCGGGAGTCCAGCGCGCCTGTCGGTTCGTCGGCCAGGATGAGCTGCGGATTCGTGATGAGGGCGCGGGCGATGGCCGTGCGCTGCTTCTGCCCGCCGGAAATTTCGTATGGGAATTTTGTCAAAATATCCGTGATGCCGAGCCTTTTTGCGATGGGAGCCAGCCGTGTCTCCATTTCATTGTAGCGGCGCCCGGCCAGGACGAGGGGTAAAAAGATGTTGTCTCTGACAGAAAACGTATCAAGCAGGTTGAAATCCTGAAAAACGAAGCCGAGATTATCGCGGCGGAAGGCCGAGATTTCTTTCTCGCTGATTGTCAGTATGCTCGCGCCGTTTAAGAGGACATCGCCGCTCGTGGGCTTGTCCAGCGACGCCAGAATGTTTAAAAGCGTCGTCTTGCCGGAGCCGGATTCACCCATGATGGCGACGTATTCGCCGCCCTCAACGGAAAACGACACATTGGAAAGCGCCTGAACCTGATTGGCGCCGAAGCGGGTCGTGTATATTTTTTTGAGATTTTGAACTTCCAGTAACATAGAAATAAGTACCTCCAAAGCAGATTCCCGGGCTTTGGCGACAGTATAACAAAAAAGCCGTCATGCGTACCATAGCCTTGGCTTACATTTTCGGCCCTTAATATTACAATTTTGTAAGGTTGGGGTAATCATATATGTAAGGCCCGCCTTTTTAAGGCGAGCCATCGCTTACCAGAAGCGGCGGTAGCCCCCTAAGCCGTAGCCATAGGAATAACCGCCGCGGCCGTAGCCGCAGCAGCCACCGTAGCCGCGGCCGTATCCGTAAGGACCGAATCCGAAGCCGCGGCCGCCGCCAAAGCCGCATCCATAACAGAAGCAGCGGCCGTACCCGCATCTGTTGTAGCCATAAAACACGGATATTCACCCCCCATACGTTATATGCAAAGAGGAGCGTTTTGCTAATAAGCAGTTGGCGTGCAGCCGTCATTCAAAAACAGAACGGACCGTTTCGAGGCCGATTTTCACGACAGTACCGCGGCCGGCCTGCGACTCGATCGAGATGGTGTGGCCGAGCTTGCCGATGATGCGCTTGCAGAGATACAGGCCGATGCCTGTCGACTTTTTGTCCTCGCGCCCGTTGTAGCCGGTGAAGCCCTTCTCGCAGATCCGGGGCAGGTCCTCCGCCTTGATGCCGATGCCGGTATCGCCGATGACAAGCGTCATGCTCTCGGTATGGATCGAGACTTTGCCGTCCCGGGTGTATTTAAGCGCGTTTGAGAGGAGCTGCTCAATGACGAAGCAAAGCCATTTTTCGTCGGTCAGAACCTGGAGCCCGCTTTCTCTGAAGTCAAGCTCAAGCTTCTTTAATATGAACATTTTCGCGTATTTTCGGACACAGTAGCGGACGATATTGTCCAGATCGTATGTTTTGATGACAAAGTCGGTTGAGCTGCTGTCCAGGCGCAGATACTGCAGCACCATCTCGACGTACTGCTCGATTTTGAAGAGCTCTGCCGACAGCTCCGAATTCCGGCTTTTTTCCTCGGCCTGCAGCAGGAGGCGCAGGGCGGCGATCGGCGTTTTGATCTGATGCGCCCAGAGGGTATAGTAGTCGATGAGCTCGTGCCGGGAGATATCGGCGGAGGATTCCACCCCCGTTTTTTCTTTGAACAAGGCTTTTAACAGCTCCTGATAGTCCTGTTCCAGCGCGCCGCGCGGACAGGGCAGTCCGTCGAGGCTGATGCCGATGTTCGATATCATTTCCGTCAGCTCGCGGTGATCACGCAGATACCGCAGATAACCAATTAAGAAAAGAATGACGCCGACAACGAAGCACAGGGCGGCAGCATACAAGACGGCTTCCACGGGCAGGCTGTACAGAGAAAAAACAAGTGCGAAAACAGCGATGAACAGGCACAGAAGAATGATGATTTTGTAATGACGTTTTAAATAGCTCAGAAGCATGTTCATTCCACCCCGTAATACCTGTCCAACCTGATAGAACTATCCAACCTGATAGAACTATCCAACCTGATAGCCAAGGCCTTTTTTCGTTGCGATGAAATTAAAAAGCCCGGCGCCTTCCAGCTTGCGGCGCAGCCGCGTGATGCCGACGGTCAGCGCATTTTCGTCGACGAAGCTGTCGTTTTCCCAGAGGCGCGCCATAATGGCGTCCCGGCTCACTGTGCGGCCTCTGTTTTCCATCAGGATCTGGATGATCCTGTATTCGTTTTTCGTCAGCTCCAGCTTTTCACCGTCATAGAGGAGTGTCGCGTCGGAGGTGTTGAGGATCACGCCGCGGCATTCCATAAGATTCGAGTGGCCGGCGAAATCGTATGTCCGGCGAAGGAGGGCCTGGATTTTGGCGATGAGCACATCCAGGTCAAAGGGCTTGGCGATGAAATCGTCGCCGCCCATGTTCATGGCCATGACGATGTTCATGTTCTCCGAGGCGGAGGAGATGAAGATGATCGGCACCTTCGAAACACTCCGTATTTCGCGGCACCAGTGATAGCCGTTAAAAAACGGCAGCGCGATATCCAGAAGCACAAGCTGCGGGTCAAATGTCACATACTCCGTGAGAACGTCGCTGAAATCGGAGGCGCAGTGGACCTTGTAGCCCCAGGTTTCCAGGTACTTCGCCATTGTCCGCGCAATGGCGCTGTCGTCTTCAATAATCAGTATCTTGTGCATAAATCAACACCTTTACTTACTGATTTTCTGAGTGCCTTTCCCGGAAAAAATAAGCCGTAAAGCCAGAGAATACGACACGGCGGCGATTAGGGTGCCAAAGAGGATACCTGCCAAAATGTCCGACGGATAATGCATACCGACAAAAAGCCTTGACACGGCGATCATCGCAGCCACGGCGTAAACCCAGACCCAGCGCCTGCCGTTTGAGCGGACGGCGGCATACGCGCAGGCGAAGCTCGTGCTTGTATGGCCGGACGGGAAGGAGTAGTCCGTCCGGAGCGGGACGAGCGCCTTCAGTTCGGAGAGTGTTATATAAGGGCGCGGCCGCTGTATCAGGTTCTTGATCAGCATGTCGTTGAGTACCCAGGTGATCACAAGGCAGATCAGCAGCAATATACCGGCCTTTCTGTACTTCTTTGTCAGAAGCATATCGAGCCCGCCGGCGATCCAGATGAGGCCGGACGACCCTATTGTTGAAAAGAAAAGCATGACGGCGTTCATAATGCCGCATCTCAAATGGTCCTGGATAAACAGCAGGATGGCGGAATCGATTGATTGAATCAGCTGCAATTTTATACTCCGTTACTTGAAATTGATGACGCCGCGCAGGTCGTCCCGCATTTTGAGGGCTTCACGGCGCGCGGCCTCGGCGTAGTCGCGGCCGTCGTTACCTGTCTTTTTCCACGCGCAGATGATCGCGCGGGAGGAGTTGACAACGGCGCCGCAGCCGCGCTCGTCAAAGGCATAAGCAACGTCCTTCGCGCCGCCGCCCTGGGCGCCGTAGCCGGGGACGAGGAAAAACGAATTTGTGAGCCGCTGCCGCAGGAGCTTCAACTCCTCGGGGTAGGTGGCGCCGACGACGGCGCCGACGCGGGAGTAGCCGTATGCGCCCAGCGTGTCCTTTGAGAGCTCGGAGATCAGATCGCCGACGGCCGCGTACAGCGTCCTGCCGCCGATATCCTGATCCTGAAATTCCGCGCTGGACGGATTGGACGTCTTTACGAGGACGAAGAACGCTTTGTCATATTTGACGCTTGCCTCCAGAAACGGCTTGATACCGTCCGAGCCGAGATAGCCGTTGACTGTGATAGCGTCGAAATCAAAGGGGAAGCGCGTTGTATTGCCGATCTTAACGCTGCCGAGGTAAGCCGCGCTGTAGGCCTCAGCAGTGGAGCCGATGTCGCCGCGCTTGACGTCGGCGATCACGTAAAGCCCCTTTGATTTAGCATATTCGGCTGTTTTTTTGAATGCTTCGACGCCGGCATGACCCAGCAGCTCGTAATAGGCCGACTGGGGCTTGACGGCGGGCACGATATCATAAAGCGCGTCGATTAAACCGCGGTTGAATTCATAGAAAGCGCCGGCAGCGGCCTCGAGGGTTTCGCCCTTTTCCGCGATGCTCCGGTCCATGACGTGCTTCGGCACATAATCCGGCAGCGGATCAAGGCCGACGACGGTGGGGTTTTGTTTTTCAAGGATTTTACCTTGAAGGGTGTCGAATGACATGGGTGCCTCCTTGGTGAGATGTTGGGTGAGGAGGAATGTAGGGAATGGGCTTGCCCATTCCATTCCTGCAGGTGCGGTGCGGTGGAACGGTCAAGACCGTTCCCTACGGGGAGTAAACGATTTTGCCGCCGGCGATGGTGTATTTTACTTTGCCTTTTAGCGTCATGCCTGTAAAGGGGGTGTTGCGGCCTTTGGAGAGGAATTTATCGGGGTCGACGGTCCAGGATGCGTCTGGGTCGAAGATAACGAGGTCGGCGTCGCCGCCGATGGCGATACGGCCTTTTTGGAGGCCGAGGATTATGGCGGGATTGGTTGACATCAGCTTGATGATCCTGTCAAGCGGCAGGATTCCAGTGTGGTACAGCCGTGTCAAAGCGAGGCCTAAAGAGGTCTCCAGGCCGACCATGCCGCTGGGGGCCTTGTCCAGAGGCAGCGCTTTTTCCTCGGCGGAATGGGGCGCGTGGTCTGTGGCGATGGCATCGATCGTGCCGTCGATAAGGCCT
>CAZJCH010000067.1:0-9167 GCA_964544005.1 uncultured Papillibacter sp. | reverse complement strand
TTGGTTGGCCTGGCCAATCAAATCAACTCCCAGCAATTCTTCATTAGGTTATGCCTTAATAATATATTTTATTAAGGTATCTGTCAATCAATAGCGCAGAGACAAGTATCAAGGCAGGTGAGTTACCTGCAAAATAATGAGCGTATGTCAATAACAAACAAATGCCGCGACGATGCCCTGCAACAATCTGCAAGGCATTATTGCGGCATGCTGGACGAATCGACCTGATTTCTTATGCTTTTTGTTTTTAGGCTTATCGTGTTAAGACAGCATACCCCAAGATAGGGGTGGCGGTAACGGCCACGAGTAAACGAGTGAATATTTCACCGCGCAAATTTCTTCGGTTGAATCTATAACAAAAAGAGTCCAGATACGCCTGCAGATGTTTATCGTCAAAGCCATGAAATGTTCCGTTGATAGCAGCTTTCACATTACCGATGATCTGATGCATCCAGTGAAGCATATCCTTATCCGAATCGAAGACATCATACTGATGCGTATATCCGTCGGCCATTGGTTTCCGAAAACTGCCGTAAGCGTCACTTTGGATAACGGAACCTTTCTTGATAACAGAATTCACAAAGTTGCCGATGGTAGAGCCCTTCAAATCGGAGATAACTTTCATTTTGATATATAAAGGACGATCTTTCTTGTCTTTGGATACCGCCACAATGACTTTGGTTTTTTCCGTTCCACGGCCTCTTTTCCCGCCGCTTTTTGGACCTCCGAAATACGTATCATCCACCTCAACAATACCGCACAGCATGTATTCCGCGTCTCGGTTAGCCATAGCAGTGCGTATCCTATGCAGTAGATACCATGCCGAGCTGTAGGCGATTCCGAGCTCGGATGAAAGCTGAACGGCGGAATATCCTCGTTTGTCCCGCGCCGTAAGATATATCGCCCAGAACCAGCTTGTCAGCGACAGCTTGCTGCGATGCATTACCGTCCCCGCTGTTGCAGAGGCATGATATCGGCAATGTTTACATTGGTATACGTGACGCTCTTCAAGGTAATACCCGCCAGCCTCTCCGCATTTGGGACACACGAAACCTTTCGGCCACCGCAACTGGATAAGATACTCCCTGCATGATTCCTCTGTGTTGAATCTTTTACAGAATTCCTTGAAGCTAATGCTTTCCTGTCGAGCCATTTTGTTTCCCCCGTTTCTCTTGATGGCTCCATTCTATCAATCCTGTTGTCCCATATACCGTGCTTTGCTGGCTCATCACGATATGCCTAAAAAAATATTGCTGATGCTACTTCGATTTTGCTCTAAAAATGTCACGGTTATTGAGAGGGTAATATTTTAGCTCTCAATTGCATCTTGAAAACTGAATAAAGGATATCCGGGATACGTTGAGCGCGTGAACCGATGAGGAAAAGCCAAGCGGCAGGTACGCCATGACCCCTGCAAAGGGCGAGCGAACAATACCTGTACTGCAGGTAGGCCATAGCTGGCCCGCTGGCGATGATCTCATGCGTTCGATAATGATACTTCCGTTCAGTCACAGTCCGAGCGTTAAAAGCGTCGCAGGCAATGAGAACGGCCCGCCATTGGCATGGGGGGAGGTGAAATTCCTATGAGGGCAGATAAGCCATCTGCCCGTCCGGGATGTCTGTAATAAAGTAAATAAAGACAAAGGGACAGCCGCGCCGTAATTCTGCCGTTTTGCCCGTTAAGGCTATGGTGAAAATGTTGCAACGACGCGGCTGCTCTCGCTTATTGTGACATGATTGCGTCCGATACCGGAAGAAAGTACAATGTCTATGCAAGACATCGCCACGGGCTATCGGACAATTTACAGGAAAGGACTCTTTCAATTCTCCTTCAAAGAAGTATGTAAGTATACTTGATATTCCGTATCCAACTATAGCCAGACCCGAGAAAATTATCAATATTGAAAAAAGTTTGGCAGCTTCATTCATTACCCCAACTTCACCATAACCGACTGTTGAAATTGTTATAATTGTCATATACAGGGCATCAACAAAGCCCACTTTCAGCAGCGTCATATAACCCACTATTCCGACTGTTATAACCGCTGTAATCAAAACTATCAATGAGGTGAATTTTTTTTGTTTTTCATGTTATACCTCATTTTCGCATTTTTTGTTAACTGTATTTGAAAAATAATTAGATTAAGAAAGCAGACTCATCGGCAGTTTTTCCATAATTTTGGCATACCAACAAGAGCGTCATAGCCACCAATCAGTTTAACAATTCTCTTGGCTTGCATAATATCTCTTTAACGCGTGTCTGGAAAAATAAGTGTACGTTTGCTGGCTGTAGAACCAATGCCGTATCAGCGCCCCTGGCTGACTCCTTGAGGCCAAGATTCGTACCGGCTATGGAAATAATCTCTTCATCTGTTCTGACAAGGCCGCCATCAGCCGCCATTGATGCAACTTCACAAGCGACTTTTACGCCTTGTCCAAAAATACGAATAGAATTTGCAACAATATCGCCGATAACATAATCTGCGCCCGGCGGCATCAGGGAGGCCTGTCGCATGGCTCTGCTAAGGCCGCCAAAAGCTGAGGTCGTTGTGAGAATAACCGCACCTTTCTCTTTAATTTTTTCTATATTCTCACTTTTCATCTGCTGGACATTAGGCTCTGCGTAACCGGTATTATGCGACACAACAATGACCTTGAATCCGTCGAAAGCTTCAACTGCCTTAACACCAGTTTCGCCTGTTATAGAGGCGACAACAATTGTTTTAATGCCCAGTTCTAATGCGCGATCTTTTGCAATTAAAAAAGTATCTTCTGTATTCTGTCTTCCCGGCTCAGAAAAATATGCGATTCTACTGTATGTCATCACAAAAATCCTTTCATTTATTTCTCGTATTGGTTAACACTATTGAATTTTCTCTGTTTGTTTTGGTTTGGAAAATACTAGTATCGTAGCAATAAACCCGATAATAAGAACCATAACCGAGGCGGTTCGATATATAACAGGTATACCGTAAGCATTAATAATCAAGCTGTTAATTGTTGTTCCAACGGCACCACCGACAAACATATTAAAGGAGGCCATGGACATCGCGGTCCCCCTCATTGTCGGCAACCGGTCCTGAGCAGCCGAGATTAGCGTTGACTGAAAGAAGATGAACGCAAAGCCAAAGCCGAACAGGCCCAAACATATAATGACGATATCGGAGCTCAATGATAATGCAAGCAGGGATACGGCTCCAATGATACCCGCCGTCACCAAGAAGCCGCGCTTCAGGATTTTTTTTATTACAGGCGCCACACGCCCGCCGATTACCGTCCCAACTCCAAATAACGACAAGATGAGACCAATAATTAAAATATTGTAGTCCGATATGGTCTGTAAAAGCTTACCCGAGTATGTGAATGTACCGAAAACACTAAAGCCCACAAAAAACACTGTAATAACAATCATCAATAATTTGTAATTCGTAACGGCTCCTTTATAAGCCTCAACATAGTTAAGCTTGCGAAGGATCGGTTGATCGCGTTCCAGCAGCTTCAACATAACAAGTGCTGTGATCAGCTCACCTATTCCATAGAATAAGTATACCAGTCGCCATGAGCCAATGTATGACAGTACTCCACCAATTGCGGTTGCTGTTGCAGCCCCGAGAAACATATACCCCATAACACGTCCGAGCGTTTTGTGTCGATTTTCATCGTTTGAGCTTTGGCCGGCAAGCGCCATTGTGACCGGAAAGATGCCCGCGGCAAAAGCGCCGTTGACAGCCCGGAATACAACAAGAGACGCCAGGTTAAAGGATAATGCCCCCAACATGCTAAATATTGCGGTGCCGATTGCAGCAATATTTATGATTTTCACCTTGCCATAACGATCTGACAGCGGACCAAAAATTAAAGTGAACAGGCCAAAGGCAAGCATATATGCCGTCACAGACAGTGCGGCAGCATCCAGCGTTATACTCAGATCATTTGATATCTCTAAAAGAAGGGGCGCCGCCGCATAGTTATCTCCGTTAGCCAAAAATGCCATCAAACTGAGCAAGGCAAGAACTCTTTTTTTATTTTTCATTATATCACCCGCAGTACATGATAAAATTCATTATGAATAAACAAGTCTCCAGATGTCAATACGCAGCCACGTGTGTGCGCTCCGCGCACACACGTTGATTTTAGGTCGTGGGGTAACGCGCCCATATGACCGATATTTATACTCATCTCTATGGGAGATGAGTATAAATGCGGTCATTATGAAACATGTCGATTCTTTTCTTTTATTGGATCATTTCATATAGTTAATGGCTTCTCTAGGACAAACCTGCTGACACTTTGTACATTGATGACACAACGCCTTGTTAATGACAGCCTTATCGTTCTCTGCAGTAACAATAATCGCATCGGACGGACATGCTTTTTCACACAACTTGCATCCAATACAAGCTGTTTTATCCACCTTTTTTGATAGTCGTGCGAACCGTCCAAACACTCTTTGGAGCGCGCCAAATGGGCAGATGAGATTGTGGAACACAGCAGGCCTGTACCTGAGCGTCACAAGCACCGAAACAACCAACCAGAATGGCAAAACCGGGAGGTTTATTTGTAGTAGCCTTTTAGACAGAAGCATAGCTGCTATACTAATAGCCAGAGTGATCCACGCAAAATATCCGCTTTTCAGCCACTTTGGTGTATTCGTTGTTTGAAGTTTCAACTTCTTGGAAAGCCATTCAACAGGAATCATCAGGGTATTCATCGGACAGACATACCCGCAATAAACTCTTCCAAAAATCAACGCTGCTATCAGGCTTACCGCGAATAATGCAAGCCAAAGTATCACTTTCCCGTTCGCTAAAAGAAAAATGAATAAAGCAAGAAACAATATGCGAACTATATTAGCGATATATTTCATCACACTTTCTCCTCCTTGATTAAATTATCCACAAATACCCTCCTCAACTTGATTTACTTCAATTATAGCGATATAATAGCAAAAAAGGTGTTACGGATGTAACACCTTAGGAGGAAATATGACAGAGAGCTACTTAAACCTAATCAATAAAACTTGCTTGTTAGGCTCATTGACTCCTGATGAAATACAAATATATCTGGTTGACGGTAGCTTCAAAGTTGCTAAATACGGCAAAAACAATGTTGTACATTTCGACGGTGAAGTCTGTTCAAAGCTGGAGATTATTCTAGAGGGGAAAGTTGTTCTTGAGCGAATTGACGAATCCGGTAATCTTATGACATTAGCCGAGTTTTTTAGTGATGATATTCTTGGCGGTAATCTCCTATTCTCAAAAAACCCGCGTTATCCAATGACCATTACAGCGAGACAACAAACAATAATATTAGAAATCAACAAGGACAGAGTGTTCCAACTGTTTTCCGACAACCATGACTTTTTGAAAGAATATCTAGAGTTCGTGTCGGATCACGCTGCGATTCTCGGAGACCGGATCAAGCACTATGTCAATAGAAGCATCCGCGAAAGTATAATGAGCTTTCTCGATAATGAGGTTAAGCGGCAGAAAACGAACCGCATCAGGCTAAACATATCGAAAAAAGCGTTGGCTGAAAGAATTGGCGTTCAGCGCACCTCATTATCAAGGGAACTGGCGAATATGCGGGCTGATGGTTTGATCACATTCGATGCTGAATTTATAGAACGCATTGAGAATTAGAGGTGTTTATGAAGAAGAGCTTTATACCTGACAAACAGAATATTATCAGCTTTAGTCTGATGGGGCCGGAGAGCGGTGGACCGTGTCTTGTGGACTCGACGAATAACAAGATTACGCGGATTAGGCCGTATCATTATGATAAAGAATATACTGACACACACTGCAACCCCTGGAAGATCGAAGCGCGAGGCAGCTGCTTCATGGCTCCCGATCGCGTGACAATTTCGCCGTTCGGCCTTGGATATAAGTCAAGAGTATATTCACCCAACCGTGTTCGTTATCCCCTCAAGCGTGTTGACTGGGACCCGAAAGGCAATCGCAATCCACAAAACCGAGGGAAATCCGGCTATGTGCGTATTTCCTGGGATGAGGCGGCACAGCTTGTCGCAGATGAACTTATTCGGATCAAAGAAACATATGGCCCCGAGGCTGTTTTGTGCCAGGCGGATATGCATGGAGAGGGGAAGCATGTAGCCCCCAGCCACGGCTGCCCGAACAGGCTTTTATCTCTTATGGGCGGATACACGCTACAGATGCGCAACATGGACAGCTGGGAGGGTTGGTTCTGGGGTGCCAAACATGTCTGGGGCTGCGAACCTGTCGGAGAGATGATGCCGATGACGAACCTGTTCCCTGATATCGCCAAGTATTCTGAAATGCTTCTTTTCTGGGGCTGTGATCCGGAGACAACGCAGTTAGGCGTCGTGGGTCAATTGCCGAGCCGTCTCTGCTTCTGGTTTACAAAAATCGGCATCAAGAGTGTCTATGTCTGTCCCGATCTCAACTATGGTGCGGCTGTTCACGCCGACAAATGGATCCCCGTGCTGCCAGGTACTGACGCTGCGCTCCAGCTGGCCATTGCTTGGGTGTGGCTCACAGAGGGAACTTATGAGAAGGATTATATCGCCACCCACGCCTATGGTTTTGAAAAATTTGAAGATTATGTTCTGGGCCGTGAGGATGGGATTCCGAAGACACCGGCCTGGGCCAGCGAAAAATGCGGTGTGCCAGAGTGGACGATCAAAGCACTAGCCCGCGACTGGGCGAAAAAAACTGTCTCCATTTGCCACTCCAATGGGGGCGGTTATATCCGCGGGCCGTACGCCACGGAACCAGCTCGACTTGAAGTCATGCTTCTGGGTATGCGCGCCGTCGGCTCGCCGGGCGTCCATCAAGCAAAAATGATCGAGTTCAATCTTTGGAACAAGGATTTCCCACTGCCATACCAGGGCGAGTTTATGCCGGCCATCCCCCACATTGCTGACCCATTGCGGCCTGTGGACGGGGACGTCCACCCCTCTATCAACATGAAGCGATTCACGTTGAACCCCGACCAAGAAAAGCGCACGCCGGAGCTGGTAGAACTTTTCAGACAGCTCCCCGCCCCAAAGCAATTTATCCCGCGTGTCCTGATCCACAAAGCCATTCTCGAGGGCCACGCCGAGTGGTATGGCCTGCAGTGCTTTTCGTCCAGTCAAATACCGGATGCACAGAACTGCCGTCTTCCTACAACCGACTACCAGTTTGGGAGAGTCGTCTATCCGCGTGAAGGCTGCTCCCGTGTTCATATGATCTGGACAGACGCGCCGTGCCAGGTCACCTGCTGGAATGACGGCCATCTGACGCAGAAAGCGATGCAACACCACGATGTAGAATGCATTGTCGCTCAACACCCTTGGCTGGAAAACGACTGTTATTTTGCCGACATTATTTTTCCCGTAGCAACAAAGCATGAGATGCACGACATAGGCAATGACCTCAGCAGCGGTGCTTTCGTGTCTATTTATAAGGAGGAACCGTGCTGCCCGCCTGTCGGCGAATCGCTTTCGGATTTCGATGTCTGCGCGATGGTTGCCGAAAAGCTGGGCAAAGAGTATTACGACGCTTAGACCGACAATATGTCAGAAGAAGAAAGAGTACGCCTCTTCTACAAAGCCTCCGGCTGTGAGGAGCGTATGTCCTGGGAGGAATTTGAAAAGAGAAGAATCTTTATCGTCCCCTGCAAATCCGACGCGCAGAATCTGCCGGCCGGATTGTATGGCTTTTTTAAGGATCCCGAAAAGAATCCCTTGTCTACACCAACAGGCAAACTGGAGTTTTCGTCGACTCATATCGAACGGTTCATGCCTAATGACGAGGAACGTCCAGCAGTTCCGAAGTGGATAGAAAAAAGCGAGAGCCATGATGAACGGCTCACAAGTGAACGCACCGAAAAATATCCGCTTCTGTGCATGTCGAATCACGGGCGGTGGCGGATGCACGCCCAGTGCGACGATATCGTCTGGAATCGCGAGGTTGAGACGATGAAAATCCGGGGCAAAGACGGTTACCAGTACGAACCGGTGTGGCTTAACCCCATTGAAGCCGATAAGCGCGGCATTCGTCATGGCGACATCGTCAAGGTCTTCAACGAGCGCGGTGCAGTACTGTGCGGTGCATATGTCACTGAAAGGCTCATTCCAAACACCTGTTACGTAGACCACGGTTCCCGTCTTGACCCTATCATACCCGGCGCTCTTGATAGGGGCGGTGCCATTAATTGCATCACTCCGACAAATATGACGTCGAAGCACGCCACAGGAATGGCTACCTCTGGCTTCCTTGTTGAGGTTCAACAGGTAACAGACGAGGAAATGGAGAGCTGGAGACGCGATTACCCAGAGGCGTTTGCCCGAAAAGTCGACAAGGCCGCCGGTGTTTGTCTTGCAGGTTGGTTGCTCGGCTCATAAGTTTGCTGCCAACAAATTGTGTCAAACCTTTTTTAGTCTCCTTCAAAAAAGGGTAAGGGAACTCAATTACGAGTTACCTTACCCCTTGTGTTGTTACTTAGCGTCTGCCTTTATAATTGATATAAAGGGCTCTTTCCATATGTGACGTAAAAGGGTGGTCAAAGAGCTAGGTCGCATCATGTACAGAATCCAACAGCACCGTATTGACGCCGTTATACGTGATCGCTTTGGTGGGACAACCCTGTATCACATTCGCCAGCTTTTCCGCATCAAGCGTATCCACCAACTCCTTTGCATGGGCTTTATTGCCCTGCATTTCAAACACCTCGGGATAGTTCTTCGCGCAAAGCGAGCAGCCCATGCAGGCGTTGCTGTTAATAGAAAGGCCTGTATCATCATTACGCGTTTCTTGGATATCTTCTTTTTTCACCATTTTTGCCATAAGCCACGAAAATATTATGATAGCAATAACTGTTAGTATCCAGCGAACTGCCATGAATTTTATTCCCAAAAATTTAACTTCATTGAGCAGCATGGGAATCTTGATGACGGCCCAAGAGCTTAAAATAATGACGATGTTCTTTACGGAAGCACCCTTCTTTAGCAGCATCACGCAAAACGGAAATGCCGCGTATACCGGCCCTGCGGATATACTTCCTAATACAAACGAAAGCACAACACCCTTTGTTTTTGATTCTTTTCCCAAATATTTCATGATCTTTTCTTTTGGTATCCATGCGTCTAAAAGCGCCGTCAGCACAAATATCACAGGCATGATCATGAGCATTTCTTTTAT
>CAZJCH010000066.1:925-9188 GCA_964544005.1 uncultured Papillibacter sp. | reverse complement strand
AAAAGCGGCGTGCCGCATCTCGTTTTTGCTAAAACGTTTTGCGACACGCTCTTCCCTTTTATTAGCCTTATGATTACTGGATCATCAGCAGATACGAGACTTCCTCATCGATCAGCTTAGGCTTTGAGCCGTTGTAGAGATACGCGTCTCCGACGTAATCGTCTGTGTCGAAGTTCGTGAGATAGGCGATCGTGCCACTATCGTTTGTCACAAAGTCGCGGACGTCGTCTGCAATTTTGACCGGTTTTTTGCCGTCGTATTTCTTCAGCGTGCCGATGTTGTCGTCCGTGTCAAAGTCAACCATGTAGAGCAGGTTCACTTTTTCGCCGGCGTTGAATCTCATAAAATAGCTGCAGACGTCGGTATCGATATAGTTTTTGTTGATATAGAGGTCTCCGCTATTATTGTAGGTGTCCATGTCCTTGAAATAGACGACCGCTTCGCTGTCGTTTATGATAAAGTAGTCATAAGAGACATCCTCGTCGTAGAGCTCCGGTGCGCCCGCCGTATCACCGCTGATGGCAAGCGCGTACATGTCATACGAATCACCGGAAGCGTTTTCAAGGTAATAAAGCGAGGTGCCGGCTTTATTGAACCGGAAGTTATCTGCCGACTCCAGATCGAGCGCCGTCTCTTTGCCCTCGACGGCCATGCAAATATTATCGCTTGAATTGAGCGCCGTGTCGAGCGCACTTTGGACATCGTAATAAGATGTGATTTCTGACAGTTTGAAGGCCGGCATATCGGCGCTGCTAAACTTGCTGTAGACGAGCATCGCCTTATCCAGGCCGGCGGTCATATATGTGCTGTAGTCATCCGCCACCTTGACCGCTGCTTTGCCGTCAAAGTAATACAGGGACGATTTCGTCAAGGAGTAGGTGTTGTATTTTAGCTCTTCACGGAGGGCGTCACGTTCCTGCTTTTCATAATATGCGTCCCAAGCTTCATAATAGGCGTCGCTGTCGAATGTCGTGTACCCGTAGCTGTCTTCTCCGACATAATCGTCATGGTCAGGCTCCGTCATCACGGCGTCGGAGGTCATGTCGTCGGTGACGTAATCAGACAACGGGACGGTTTTGGTGTCGCTTGTGATGTAATAAAGCCCGCCGGAATCGAAAACGCTGATGACGCCGCTGACGTCGCTGTCTATTTTGGCCTTATCCTTTCCTGGCTCTTTGAGATAGAGAACGTCATTTTTCAGATAGTATATCTTTCCAAGGTCTTCCGTGACATACTCAAGCCGGGCGTCGCTGTCGATTTTGACGCTGTCGCCGGATTTCATATCATAAATGTAGAGGTCATCATCGTTCGTGACGTAGAGCAGCTGCGTACCGTCCCCGTTGATGTGGAACTCATAGACGTCCGAATCGATTTTTACCTTTTCCTTCAGGTTGTGTAAGTACAGTTTATTATTTTTTAAATAGAAAACCTTGGTGCCGTTCAGCGATATCTTGTAATCGTTAACCTCCGAATCTATTTTGAAGGCGCTGTTCTCTTTAGTATTGTCGGCCTTCAGGTTGAGGCAATAAAGATCCATGTCGTCGTATTCGGACATGCTTTCAGGATAGAACATATATTTGCCGTCGTCACTGAATTGGATGTATGCGTACAGATAATAGCCAGCGTTGCCGCTGCCGTCATAAAGGCCGTCTGTCAGCTCTAACGGCTGGATTTTATCCAAAGCCGTCATATTGAGTTCATCATCCTTCAGGTACAAAAGATGGTTCTTCGCGGACGACCCGAACATAAAAAGACCGATAATCACGGCGGCGATGACCACGACAGCCACAGTGGCGATCAGTATGACCTTCGTTGAAAAAAACTGGTGCTTCTCCGCCTCCCTGCCTACAGCCTTTACCGCCCGGACGGCTGCAGCCGTCGGCAGCCCCGCCAGCTGATCGGCTGTTCTGCCGACAGGCGTCCCGCATTCCTGGCAGAAAGCGTCGTCTATGCCGAGCTGCGTGCCGCAGTTAGGGCATACGGGTGTCTGGACCGCAGACGAAACCGGGGTCTGTACGTCCTGCATGACAGGAGCATTTGTAATGTTCGTACCGCATTGGGCGCAAAAAGCCGCTTCGTTTTCAAGCGTGGTACCACAATTTGGACATGTTTTCATGAATAATCCTCCCTATGTCGCATGGCCGCCCCCGCTATCTGGGTGAGGGGATGACTCATTATACGGCGGATAAAACACCGCCGGAAGAAAGCTCCAGACCAATATTATAAAACATGCCGGTTTTTGTCAACAAAACCCTCAAAACAATTGGGCACAGGGCAGACTCTTTTCATTATGTCTGAGCGCTGTTATAATCAGACTGCAGAATGTGGAGGGATGATAATGCTTAAGAATAAAAACGGCCGGTACGGGCTTAACATGAAGAAATACTGCGCCGCGCACGAGGCGTGCGCGGAGAAACGCTTGTCGGAGGGCGGCGGCCTCGACGCGCTCATCGTCCTGCACGAACGGAAGCTCCGCTGGCTGCAGCACGAGCGGCTTGCGCACCTCATCGTAACGCTCATCATTTCCATATTGTTCTTGTTTTCTATCTGGCTGTTCATCGCTCTTTTTAACCCTCTTGTCCTCATCCTGACCGCCATTGTGCTCGCACTGCTCAGCGCGTATATCCGGCACTATTTCTATCTCGAAAACACGGTCCAGCGATGGTACGCGCTGTATGACAGGATCGAAGAAAAGCTGAAAAACGCGGGCGAACCCAGCGCGCCGCTTTAAAATTATAGCGCACACACGTCGGGGCGGACCATTGGTCCGCCCTCTTTATGTCATCCATATTATGTAATGTTGATTATGTCGCCTTGTTTTAGGCTTAAATAATTGTATCTTTATTTTGCCGAGGCGCTTTCTGTCATTGCCTTGAGAAACACATCCACCAGGGTGGGGTCGAGTTTGGTACCGGCATCGGTCCGGATCAACTCCAGGGCTTCCTCGTGGCCGACGGGCTTGGCGCCGCAGCTTAAAGCCGTCTCATAGCGTCCGGCAACGGTGATAATCCGCGCCATCAGGGGGATTTCCTCGCCGCTGAGACCTCTGGGGTATCCCGTGCCGTCCCAATGCTCATGGTGGCAGTAGACGCCCTCTGCCAGGCTTGCGGTACTGTCAAAGATATTGAGCAGCCTGTAACCAATAGAGGGGTGCTGCCTGTATTCGATTTCTTCCTGGTCGGTGAACTCGCCGCGCTTTTGCAGAATACTCTCACTGATGCCGACCTTACCGATATCGTGGAGAAAGCCGGCGTTGCGAAGGAGCCTGATCTCCGTTTGCGGCAGTCCCAGCGCTTCCGCGATTGTACGGCATATCTCGCTGACATTAGCCGCGTGCTGCTCCTCCATGGGACTTTTGCTGTAAAGCCACATGATGATCGCGTTGAGCATGTCGGTATCCGTTCTGTTTCTGTTGAGCGCCTTTTCCTTATACATCTCGTTTTCGGCGTTCCGCACCGTCATATCGATTTTTTGCGATACGGATGTTTTTGTATCGCAGCCAATCGACATGCTGCATCTGATGACGTTCGTTTTTTCTTTGCTCAAAACCTCCCGGATTCTCGCGACGATCTGCATGGCGTCATTATTGTGCGTTTTCGGAAGCAATATGACAAACTCGTCACCGCCGAGCCGGGCGATGAAGTCCCCATCGCGGCATACCTTCTTTATTGCCTCGGAGGCCTTTACAAGCAGCTCGTCGCCGGCGGTGTGGCCGAAAACATCGTTTGACAGCTTCAGGCCGTTGAGGTCACACATGATGACCGAGATCGGCAGATTGCTTCTCGTATCCGATTTGCTGAGCAGGTACTCAAAATGGTTCCTGTTGAACAGTCCCGTCAGCGAGTCATGGGAGCTGAAATATTCAATCTGCTGCTCATGCATCCGCTTCATCGTGTTGTCGATAAACGTCACGACGGCGCCGATGAGCACGCCGTCCTTATACTGCGGGTAGGAGTTATACTCGACGTCAAAGCTTGTCCCGTTTGTTCTCCAGAATACCTCGTCCTCAGCGTGGGCGGCGGTGCCTTCCATACAGGTCCTGATAATGTTGCACTCAGAGCGGTGTAGCGGCGTTCCGTCCCTTTGCTTGCCGTGAAGCTGCTCGTGGATATCTTGGCCGAGCAGCTCCTCCTCATTTTTAAGCCCGAGCAGCTCCAGGCAGCTTGTATTGCAAAAGGTGCACCGGCACGCCAAATCAATGCCGAAAATCGCCTCGGCCGTAGAGTCCAGGATCAATCGCAGCTGTTCTTTATTCTCCCTGAGCGCGCTGATTGCCTCCTCAAGCTCACGGTTTTTATTTTGGACGGCAGTGACTGCCTCGTTTCTGCTTGTCTCAAAGTAGCTGATCAGGACAATCAGCACAATCACCGAAGCAAAAATATTAACGATCGATCTGCTGTTGAAAAAGAGCGGTTCCCAATTCGTTAAGTTGAAAAGCATAAAAATCAATAGGTATGCAATGACCGCAACCGATAAAACAAGCGCTTTCTTTCTGCCAAGCAGAAAAAAAGCCACCGGCGGAAATACGCATACCCAGGCAAACATCTCATGAATTGGCCCGGATGTGGTAAACATGGCGATCATCGTACTTATCATCAAAGCAATTACGGCATAAGCGCAGACATTAATCTGGTCTGTTTTATGGAAATAAATCATCAAAACGACGCATATGGCGGCGGCTGCGCCTATTATTGCTGTTTGCGTATAAGAGTGAGCTAGCGCGTTGAGAACAGCGAAGGTAACCGCCACGATGGTATAAAACAGATAAACGATATTGATTAAGAATACACGCCTATATTCCGGGTTATCGGGACTGAACCGCTGGTTATTTGTCAGTAATTTCTTCAAAACAGGTAAATTCATTGTCCACCTCCGAGTAAGTATGCCGGGTGTAGCTCTATTTTCCAATTTTACTATATATTTCATCAAGAACGCAATCCTGGTAAAACAGTACAGTGGTATAATTTTAGTACAATTTTCACTGGCTTTCAACATAAATTTTTAGAATTACTTCTATTTCTTATCATAACCTACAGATAAATTTTGTCCTCTCCCTGTTCTGTTACAGGATAGCGCGGCATACATAATTAGTACAAGTATCGTGTGGAAGGGGAATTTCAATGGATTTCGGCTTTACATCCGTTGCGGCCATCACCGTCATCTGTTACCTGGTCATCGAAATCATTAAAACAACACAGCTCAACAGGAAATGGCTGCCGATCATCAGCGGCCTTTTGGGCGGCACGCTGGGCGTCGTCGCCATGCTTGTCATGCCGTCCTACCCTGCTTCCGATTATCTCAACGCCATCGCGATCGGTATCGTCAGCGGGCTCGCCGCAACCGGAATCAATCAGATGGCAAAGCAGCTCAAAGCAAGACATTAAGCCACTGAAGCCTGATTAAACAGAACGCGCCTGTCCCGGCAACGTTGCCGGGATGGGGCGCTGTTTTTTTGTATATACGGGAACTATATGAAAAAGAAGAGAGAAGAGAGAAAAAATAATAAAGAGGAATTTAGAGAAACCCCTTTACAAATAGATAATGTTATGCTATATTAATAACAATAATAATTATTATTGTTATTAGAAAGGCTTATCATATGGGCGGTATAAAAAAATACAGCCGTAAACGGGAGGCCGTTTTCGAAAAAATCTGTGGGACAACGTCCCACCCCACGGCGGACTGGATTTATGAGGAGGTAAGAAAAGAGATACCGGACATCAGCCTCGGTACTGTCTACAGAAATCTCTCCGTATTCAAGGATGAGGGGATCATCATTTCCGTCGGCGTTGTTGACGGGCAGGAGCGCTTTGACGCGAATACAAGCCAACATACCCACTTTATATGCCTCGGCTGCGGTGCTGTGCTCGATATTGACGCTGAGGTTGATCCTTGTATCAATGAGCGCGTCGCGCTGGAAAACGGCCTCAACGTCTCGTTCCGGCAGCTCACCTTTTACGGGAAATGCAAAAAATGCATTAATAAGTAAGAAACAAGCAAAAATAAAACAACTATATATTGGAGGAATTTTAATGAAAAAGTATGTATGCAGCGTGTGCGGATATGTCCACATCGGAGACGCTCCCCCTGAGAAATGCCCTGTATGCGGCGCCCCGGCATCCAAGTTCGTCGAGCAGTCCGACGATATGACCTGGGCCGCTGAGCACGTTGTCGGCGTTGCCAAGGGCGCGCCCGACGATATCATAAACGATCTGCGCATGAATTTCACCGGCGAATGCACGGAGGTCGGCATGTATCTTGCGATGGCCCGGGTCGCCGTCCGCGAGGGCTACCCTGAGATCGGCGCATTCTGGGAGAAGGCCGCCTATGAGGAAGCGGAGCACGCCGCAAAATTTGCCGAGCTTTTAGGTGAGGTCGTCACCGACAGTACGAAGAAAAACCTGGAGATGCGCCTGCAGGCTGAAAACGGCGCCACAGGCGGAAAGGCAGATCTGGCCAAGCGCGCCAAGGCACTCAATCTCGACGCCATTCACGATACCGTCCACGAGATGGCCCGTGACGAAGCAAGACACGGGAAAGCATTTAAGGGCCTGCTGGAGAGATACTTCGGCAAATAACAGACGCTAAAGCAAACCTCGGCGCTTGTTCACGAGCTGCCTTAACATAACCCGCTCCCCCGTTCCTTTTAAATATGCCCTTTCCGATCCAGGAAGGGGCATAATATTTATCGATTATACGACATTATCTCGATAAAAATAGACAATTAACGCGGAAATAATAATACGATATAATATCATGAAAGAACCCATTTGAATACAATACGGAGTGGTATACGTGACCGACAAAGAGAGCGAAAGAAAACCAGACGTGAATAAAAATTTACAGGTCGATACAGTCCGTACAGCGTCGGAAAAAATGAAACTTGTGCGAAGAAAAGTGCTGAGGGTCACGGTGATTTATTTCATCGTCGGCTGTCTGTGGGTTCTATTCTCAGACAAATTGGCAATAGCTATATTTAAGGAGATATCGAGTCTTTTTGTATTCAGCCTTATAAAGGGCTTGTTCTACGTAACCACGACATCTGTATTTTTGTATCTTTTAATATATCCGATTATAAAAAAGCTTCTCGATGCGTACGACGATATCAAGAACAGTGATCATGAGCTCAGAAAGTCAAATGAACTCTACCGGAATTTGTATTTAGAGGTTGAGGAAAACCGGGCTTTTTTAAATGCGCTGATCAACTCTATTCCGGATATCTTTTTTTATAAAGACAGCCAGGGTGTTTACCGCAATTGCAATAAAGCATTTGAAGAGTATGCGGGAAAGCCGGCAACCGAGATTATCGGGAAAAATGATCTTGACTTATTCGGCGCAAAATTGGCAGGTCAATATGTAAAAATGGACGTTGAGATCATGAAAAGCGGCCGGGCAATGGCAAGCGAACGAATTCATATATACCCGGATGGCAGACAAGTATATCTGGAAACTTTGAAGTCACCTAATTATAATACCTCAGGCATTGTCTGCGGTATTATCGGGATAGGCAGGGATATTACAGCACGCAAAAAGAGAGAGGAAAAGATCGAGTATCTGAGTTATCACGATGTATTGACGGGTCTTTATAACAGATCCTTTTTCCAGGAGGAATGCAAACGTCTGGATACGTCGCGCCAGCTTCCTTTATCCGTTATCGTCGGAGATGTGAACGGATTAAAGCTGATCAATGATTCTCTTGGACACGCCGTAGGAGACAAGCTGCTGAAGGCCATTGCGGAAATACTTATAAGCTGCTGCAGAAAATGCGATATTGTTGCCAGAGTAGGCGGAGACGAATTCGCCATATTGCTGCCGAAAACCGACGGAAAGACAGTTCAATCAATTGTTGACAGAATCAAGGACATATGCAATGACTATTCAAGCAAGCGAAGCAACAATATCCTTTACACAAACATTGCGCTGGGCTGCGCAACGAAGCAGGCACCGGAGGAGTCTCTCGACAAGGTCATCAATAACGCAGAAGACTTTATGTACCGGCGCAAGCTGATGGAGTACAAGAGCATGCACAGCTCCATTTTATCCTCAATCAAAACGACCATGACCGAAAAAAGTTATGCAACGGAGACCCATGCCGATCGGATAACAAAATTTTCGAGAATGCTCGGAGAAGAATTAAGACTACCTGAAAGGGTCATCGATGAAATCGAATTGGTATCGACATTGCATGATATCGGAAAAATCAGTCTCGATGAGAATATACTGAACAAGCCTGAAAAGCTTAACGAGGAAGAGTGGCGTGAAG